>CAXGRO010000382.1:0-5884 GCA_964012055.1 uncultured bacterium | reverse complement strand
TGCACCACCAACAGCAAAGGACGCAAGCGCAAAGGGCGCAAAACTGCCGCGCGCCGCAGTAGACGCCCAACCAACTTCCGCTCCCCCCACAGACGATAAAACCCATAAGTCAGCAATTCGAACGCCAAATCGGGCCGGCGCACCAAACGCCCCAACACAACCGTTACATTAAATAACAGACCGCCATCGAGATCGACATGCGGCCCCAATTCGCGCAATAAACGTCCGAACGCACACAAGTCCCACGCCTTGTCTTCGCGCACGGCTTCGACGACGTGCCGTTCATCGCCTGCCGCCGCCACCACCACCGGCACCGTTATATTGCACTGGGTATAGCCGTAGTGCATGGCATGGCGGTTGAGCGGGCGCCCCCACGCCGGCGCACACCTTCTCCCACACCTGATCCATACTCACGTCGTCCAGGCCCCGGTCGCGCGTGCGCCCCACGCCGGCCACCGGCAAAAAACTGAGCAAGCGAAAACTGTCGGCGTGGTTGAGAGCCCAGTCCACTACGTCGGGAATATCGTCCAGGGTCTGCCGCGTCACCGTAACAGTCTGGGCGGCGTGCAGCCTCTTGCCGGTCGCCTGTCGGGTTTCTTTTAATGAGCGCGGCAAAGCGATCGCGAATAGGGTGTATATCTCTTTCGCACAAGCCCGGCGGCATGCCCGGTCGCCCCTTCTGCGTAGTGTCGATGTAGATGCTGATTTTTTCGAGGCCGTAATCCCGCACCAGCGCGGGCAAATAGCTGGGTGTTTGCAGTAACCGTTGCCCGTTGGTCATCACCATCGGATCCAAACCAATGTGGGGCGCATAGGCGACGATGCGCCCCAATTCCTCTACGGGCAGCAAAGTCACTTCCCCGGAAGTGATCTGGGTTTTGCCGCCCGCGCCCAAATGGCGCCTCAAGTCGTCCAACTGCTGCCGCACTTGGGCAAAGGGCAACGGCCGCGCATAATTGGCCGCCGCACTCAAATAACAACTGGTGCAGGCGAAATTGCACTTCTCCATAATGCTGTGCGTGGCTCCGCATGACACTCCGGCCACGCCCGCCAATTGCTGCTGCGTTTGCAAGTGTTGTGGCAATTGGCTCCAGCGCCGCTCGAACAGGCGCTGGGTAAAACCCCGCTCCGCCCGCCGCGCCTTGAACCGCGTCCAGATCTGCGCGATAAAATTAGCGATGGCCATCTTTGGCGGGCCTTTTCCCTACCGACCTCCCAACAATTCTTGTTCTTCCCGCTCCATCTGCGCTTTCTGCCAGGCGTAGTCCACATTGCCCTCGTAGAACGCCTCGGGCGTTTCAACGGCCCACAGTTGTTTGCGAATTAGCCAGTTCTGCGGATCGAGCTGCACTGCACGTTTCAATTCGACGACGGCCTCGGCCCTTTCGTCCTTTTGCAGCAGCACCCGCGCCAGTTGAAAGCGCGCGTCTGCCTCGGCTTCGTCCGCCGACAATTCCCGCAGCGTATCTTGACGGTCGGCATAGATCCACGCTTGCGGGATGTCTCCGCGCTCAACCCATTCGGTCAGTTGGCCCGCAAAATCGTCGTCGTCGATATTTACATTGCCCACCGCCTTGGCCAGACGCCCTTCCTCATCGAGGATAATTCCCACCGGCACATATTTGAGGTTATAGGCCTTGCCTATGGCGTTGTGTTGATCCAATAACGCCCGATAAGTGCCGCCGGCCTTCTCTATCCACGGCTTGGCCACTTCCGCCCCCTGCACGTCCTGGGCAATAACCACTACTTCCACTCGGTCTTTGTGCGCTGTGTAAAAAGACTGCCATCCAGGCAGTTGGCCGCGGCAGCCTCACCAAGAAGCCCACATATAGAAAACCGCCTTCTTACCTCTATAAGAGCTGAGCGACACGGGCTCGCCGCTGTACAGATCGGGCAAGGTAAATTCCGGCGGCCACTTGCCTATTCCCAACCCGGTGTCTACAGCACCTCCCCGAGTCAAACACAGCGTCTGTGCCTCAATCTGCCAGCTTAAACCCAGGGGTTCGGCCACATCTTCCAGTGCTATATAAACATCGCCGTCGACGCACTCGTCCGCTGTTAGGGGTAAACACAAATCGCCTTTGCAAAGGGCCAACTGTCCGTTCACTTCTTTGGCCTCGGCGCCAATGACCTCGCCCAGCGCTTGTGCCGGCACCCAGACATCGTCTCCGTCCAGGCGCACCGCCGGATTTAATACAATGGGCCGACCATCTAAAATCACTTCCATATCCTGCATAGCTGCACACTCCCGTTCCTTGACGGCTAGAATACCCACCGTAAGCACAACTGCGATTATCTGACGACGTAAGCCCAACCTCATAGATCAACTTTTCCTCTCACCTTTTCAATCTACATTTTACCCTACCTATCTCAAGCAACGCTCTACTTGCCACAAAACTCGCTGGAATTACTGACCATTAAGCAATATCTTAATATGGAACCAGCACAGTCCAGAAAAATACGTCCGTGTCCCGTGGAGCACCCGATGTCTGCCAAACCCAATATCGTCTACGTCTTTGCCGACCAATGGCGCGCCCAGGCCACCGGCTACGCCGGCGATCCCAACGTGCAAACTCCCCACCTAGACCGCCTAGCCGAACAGAGCCTCAACCTGACTCATGCCATAGCCGGCGTTCCCGTGTGCACACCGGCACGCGCCACGCTGATGACCGGACAACGCCCGCTATCCCACGGTGTCTTTGTCAACGACGTGCAATTAGACCCCCAGGCCACCACTCTGGCCAAAACATTTAAAGAAACCGGATATCACACTGCCTATATAGGAAAATGGCACATCGACGGACGGGGGCGCTCCAACCCCATCCCGGAGGAGCGCCGCCAGGGGTTCGAGTATTGGAAAACGCTCGAATGCACCCACGACTACAACAATTCGCACTACTACAGCGGCGACTCCACCGAACAACTCACCTGGGAAACCTACGACGCCCGCGCCCAAACGCGCGACGCCCAACAATACATTCGCCAGCGCGACCGCGACGCGCCCTTCCTGCTCATGCTCTCCTGGGGCCCCCCTCACAACCCCTACGAAACGGCCCTGGAGGAGTTCCAAAACCTCTACGACCCGGCCGCGCTGGAACTGCGTCCCAACGTGCCCGACCAACTGGCCCCCCAGGCACGCCAATGGCTGGCCGGCTACTACGCCCACTGCTCCGCCCTCGATGCCTGTGTCGGCGATCTAATGGCCACGCTCGACGAAGAAGGCATTGCCGAAGACACGCTCTTTGTCTTTACCTCTGACCACGGCGATATGCTGGGCTCGCAGGGGATGGAGCGCAAGCAGAAACCCTGGGATGAATCTATCTGCGTTCCCTTCCTGCTGCGCTACCCCGCCCGCTTTGGCCCACAAGGCCACCAGGTGGACGCCTTGCTCGACGCCCCCGATATTATGCCCACCCTATTGGGCCTGTGCGACATCCCCATTCCCAACTCGGTGGAGGGTTTTGACTTTACCGACCATATAGAAGGCGGCGACGATCCTTGCGGCGGCTGCGCCCTGCTGGCCTGCTACCACCCCTTTGGCGAGTGGCACTGCGACAACGGCGGCCGCGAATTCCGCGGCCTGCGCACCCACCACTACACCTATGTCCGCGCCCTGCACGGCCCCTGGCTGCTCTACGACAACACAAACGACCCCTACCAGCTCAACAACTTGATCGATCGCAACGCCTACACCGATCTGCAAATTGAACTGGACTACGAACTCCAGCGTCGCCTCGAATCTATGAACGACAAATTTCTGCCCGGCATGCAATACATAGAAAAATGGGGCTACGAAGTTGACGAGCAGGGAACGGTCCCCTACGCTACATAACTCAGAAAGCACGGCCCATGAAACACCGCTTTGCCGAAATGATCTGGCACGAAACCAAAGAAGCCGCCGAACAAGATCGCGTTGCCGTCCTTCCAGTGGCCACCTACGAAGACCACGGCCCCCACCTGCCCGTCGACGTCGACGTCGTCCTCTGCAGCGAAATTTGCGACCGCGCCGTCGCCCGCATTCCCCAGGAAGCCGTCCTCGCCCCGCCCGTGCCCCACGGCTACAGCCCGCACCACATGGATTTTCACGGCACCCTCACCATTACCTGGGACACCTTTATCAAATACGTCAAAGACGTCTGTTGCAGCCTGGCTCACCACGGCTTCAAGCGCATCCTGGTGGTCAACGGGCACGGCAGCAATGCCTCACCGCTGGACCTGGCGGCGCGCCTGTCCATCATAGAATACGAGGGCAATATTCTCTGCGCTTCAGTCAACCACTGGGACTTGCGCAAAGCCAAGCAAGTGGGCGCCCGACTGCGCGACAGCGACTACGGCGGTACCTCCCACGCCGGCGAATACGAAACCTCGCTCTACCTGGCGCTGCGCCCCGATCTGGTCGACATGTCCAAAGCCGAAGACAACCGCTCACCGCTGCCCCACAGTTTCAAAACCGACCTGCTCGCCGGCACACACCCCGAAGGGTCCGGCGCCCGCCTGGTGCCCTATTGGAGTTCGGTGACGCCCAACAGTGTCATGGGCGATGCCACCAAAGCTACCCGCGAAAAAGGCGAGCAGTTTCTCGAAGCGGCGATAGAAGGCCTCATCGACCTCATCCACGAACTCAGAGAAACGCCCATTTTGCCCCGCCGCGATCAGCACTGATAAACAAAAATTAAAAAGCGCCCACCGTACAAAGGCGGTGGGCGCTTTTTAATTTTCCAGCGTCTGCGGTTTAAAACATCGGGTGATCGATGAAACTAACCGTGACGGCGGCGTCTGGAGACGAACCCTCCAACATGCGGATCTGGTACGTACCCGGGGTCAGAACTAACACCTGAAAAGCTTCTTTGCCCATGGAAACATCCCAGGCCACGGAACCGTCGCCCTCGTTGACGATCTCAAACACGACAAAACCCGTAAGCGCTTCGATGTTAAAGCAATCGGCGGCGCGGTTGTCGGGTTCGCCGGGCAGAATAATGGCCGCAGTATCAAAGCCTTCCATATTGCAGATGGTGCGGAACAGCAAATTGCCCTCGGACTCGGAGTGCGAGCAAGGTACGTTTTCCTCTTGCGGAAACAACTCACTCTCGCGCAAGCCCTCGTCGCACGCGGGCGCCTCGGGCAAATCGGCTAATTCGGGCGCCTCTTTGGACAGACCCATCATTTCACCTTCCGGCGGTGGCCCTTCGCCTTCCGGCGGCGGCATTTCACCTTCCATCGGCGGCGGCATATGGGCGAAAACGGCCCAGGCGCGCAACTCGTCCAAGCTCACCTCGCCGCTACCGTCGGTGTCCATCATGCCGTGGAGTATCGGCGTCAGCCAGTCTACCAATGCTTCGGGGCCCTCTTCCGGCGGCGGCGGTTCGCCAACGTCACCGGGCTCTTCCGTCTCCGGCGGCGGCGCCAGCGTCAGCTGCGGCATATCGCCCGGAGGCGGCGGGGGCATTTCACCGCCCTCGTGCCCGTCGGCAAATGCATACGGTGCGCAAAGCAATAATACACCGAACAGAACGGTCATTTTCTTCAGCATGATCATCCCTCCTTCTCTAGGGTAAAAGCCCAAAATATGTGGCAATAAAAATGCGCTAATGCTCTCATGCCCGGGTCGATACAACCGACCTGCGCGCCTCATTGCGTTAAGTTAAGTAAACTCATGCAAACGTTGCGAACAGTGAGACATATCACAAAAAACGCAATTAAACCGTCTAACTATACAAAAATCTCGCTCGCGCACCCAAAAAATATCGCTTCTACCAAGGTAGAAAATACATTTTTCAGGGATTAATACTCGATTATATTTTCAATATCAGTACTGTGGACACTTTTTGTCAATACTGTGGACACTTTTTGTAAGTCATTGATAAATAAAGGCTTAGACAAATAG
>CAXGRO010000381.1:0-5885 GCA_964012055.1 uncultured bacterium | reverse complement strand
TTTGTGGAATTCGCAATTGGAAGGCCACGACCGCGACGGCCGCCTCTTCGTCTACATCTTCTTTTCGGCCGGAGGCATGGGGGCCAGGCCAACCTCCGATGGCTTGTCGGCCACGGCCTTCCCCAGCGGTATTCGCGGCGTGCCGGCCGAGGCGATCGAAGCGGTGTCGCCGGTGCTAATGCGACGGCGGGCGCTGCGCCGCGATTCGGGCGGAGCGGGCAAATTTCGCGGCGGTTTGGGACAGGAGATGGTGCTGGAGGTGCAGAGCAACCAGCCGGTGCTACACTCGTGTATGTACGACCGCACACAAAATGCGGCGCGGGGCTTTTTAGGTGGCCAAGATGGGGCGGTCGGCGAGATCATTTTGGACGACGGCACTCGTCCCCACCCCAAGAGCAAATACCTGCTGCCGCCGGGCCAAACGGTAACCTTGCGATTGCCCGGCGGCGGCGGATTTTATCCGGCCTGGGAGCGAGCAGTGGAGCAAGTGTTAGAGGACGTCAAACAAGACAGAGTATCGGCCGAGTCGGCAAGAGAGGTATACGGCGTGGTCGTCGACGTGGAACGGGGTGTGGTGGACGAAGCCGCCAGCGCCGCTTTGCGGGAGCGTCTACGGCAAGGTGAGGCACAAGTTTGACGGTCCTAAGTAGCGCAAGAAGCAATTCGACGAAAGACGTTAGCTCTAGATAAACGACCGCTGAGCGGCGAGGTCCCCTCCATACCGCGTTACAAGTCAAACGCCCAAATTATGCTTTAAAGCACCTCAATTTCTAGCTGTTCTATATCCTGCCGCAACAGCCCCTCTACCTTAGTACTAAGCGGCTGATTGGGAGCGCGCGGCGGTCCCACCGGCAAACCGCGCCAACCCAACATAGCTTTGATGGAAGCCAATACTCCATGCGCCATCAAAACCGCAATAACGCGATTCGCTTTAAACTGACAGTCCATTGCGTGGCGAATATCGCCCGCCGCAAAACTCCGGCGCATCTCAATAAAAACTTTGGGCATTATGTTGTAGGTGCTGCCAATGGCCGCGTCGCTGCCCATGACCATGCCGGCGACGCACATCTCGTCGGGACCGGTGATGAGGTTGAGTCTGTCTCCGGCCAGATCTACCAGACGCTGGAAGAAATAGAAATTGGTGTCGGTGAATTTAATGCCGGCAAAATTGGGCACCGCCCGCATGGCGTCGAGATACTGCTCGGCGCTGACGCTTTGGTCGGCAGTGCGGGCGAGCCAGTAGACATAAAAGGGCAGGTCGGTGGCGCCGCCGATGGCGCTGTAGTGAGCGACGGCAGCGTCTAGGTCGTTGGGTGTGTCGACGGGGGCGACCGAGGCGACGGCATCCACTTGCAAGCCCTTTGCGTGGCGGGCGAGTTCGACGGCGTTGGCGGTGGAAGTGGCGCCCACCTGTAGAATGAGGGGCACGGCGCCGGCGTTGGCGGCGGCGGTAGTTTCCGCCATAAGTTTGCGCTCGGGCACGCTCATGGTTCCGCCTTCGCCGGTGCCGCCGCAGGCGAAGAAACCCTGGCTGCCGGCATCGAGCAGGGCGCCCACCAGCGGCGCAACGCGCTCGGCGGCAACCTGCTGGCCACTGTCGTCAAAGGGGGTGCAGAGGGCGGGGATGGTGCCGCTGGCGAGTTTTTCCATTGTATTTGCTCCGAGAAAAGTTGAGCGCGTTTGTGGCGGTTGTTTGTTAGAATGCGGCTTTGCGGCTGATATCGGAATCTGTTCAAGCGAACTCTAACATAGCACTTATCTGGTTTCTATAGAACGGCGCAATTGATTTTTCTCTTCTTTGCTAAAACCGTATAGGAACATGCGGTCCTTGGGGGCCTGTAAAAAGGGAAAGATATCGGCGCATCGGCCGTTGATGTTAATGGCCAGGGGCTGTTTTAGATTGGCCGGATCGTCGGCAAATTGCTGCAATTGGCGCAGTGAATAGGCATTGAGGCGCACCGCAATGGTTTGATCGCCGGCATCGCGAAAATCGATGACGCTAAATTCGGTAAAGAGGTGTTCCTGGCGCAAAAAGTAGGCGCCGGCCTTGGTGCGCGGGCTGCCGGAAAACTCGACCAATTGCCAGCCTTCCGGAGGTTGGGCCTGGGCGTTGGGGGCGGGGCGGGCGGGGTGTACTTTAAAGGAAATAGTCTCTTCGCCGCAGGCTGTTAGGATAAGCGTTAGAGATGCGAGCGCGATGAGGTATTTCATTGGCGGTTCTCCTTTCAAAATATATTCAGCCGTTGCCGCCCCAGGCCAAGGCCGACGCTTCGTGCTGCGAAAGCGTCAAGTCTCCGTCGGCGGGAACGTCGAGGCCGGCGTGCCAACTGTTGAGTAAGTCCGTCAATTCTTCTAGCGTTTCGGTGGTGAGCAGGAGTTTGCGCAGGGCGGAGTCGCGGCCCAGGCCTTTAAAGTAGAGGGCCAAGTGTTTTCGCGTTTCGCGGACGCCGACGCGCTCGCCCTTGTAGCGGGTCATCAATTCCACCTGCTCCAGCGCCAGGTCGATGCGCTCGGCCAATGGGGCGCCGCGGCGGGCCGAGAAGATCCAGGGGTTGGCCATGGCGGCGCGCCCCACCATGACGGCGTCGCACCCGGTTTGGCGCTGCATGGCTAAGGCGTCTTCGCAGGAGAACACGTCGCCGTTGCCCAGTATGGGGATGGAAGCTATCTCGCAGGCCCGTCCTATCCACTGCCACTGCGCTTTGCCCTTGTATTTTTGCACCACGGTGCGGGCGTGGATAGCCAGGGCACAGGCGCCGGCGTCCTCAACGCGGCGCACCACTTCGAGGATGTTGATATCGTCGTCGTCCCAGCCAATGCGGGTTTTGACAATGACTGGCACAGAAACGGCTTCTACAGTGGTGCGCACGGCGCGGTAGAGCAGGTCGAGGTCGCGCAGGTAGGCGGCGCCGCAGCCTTTATTGACGATGTGGGGCACGGAGCAGCCAAAGTTGATGTCGACGATTTGGGCGCCGCGGCGCTCAAATTCGCGGGCGCCGGCGGCAATTAGGCCGATGTCGTTGCCGTAGATTTGGGCGGCCAGCAGCGACATGCCGGTGGAGGCGTAGATGGGGGCGTCGGAAAAGTCGAGGAGTTGGGCGGTGCGGCGCGATTTGACGTCGATGACACGGCAGTTGATGAATTCTACGCCCACCAGGCGGGCGCCGAGGCGGGCGCAGATGAGGCGGAAGACCCAATTGCCCACGCCGGCCATGGGGGCCAGGGTGAGGATGGGGATGTCGGGTTTAAACGGCGTCAGGGTGTAAGGGCCGATCTGCATGGGTCGATTGAGCCGCGGTGCTTCTTGCGCGTGGTAGTGCGGGGAGTTTACTGGGCCTGTTGTTGCAATTGGGCGGCGATGGCCTTTTCCGCTTCGGCTTCGGGTATCATGCCCTTGCGCTGGTAGAACATGGAGAGGCTGGTGTGGGCGAGAAAATCGTCGGGATTGCATTCCACGGCGCGTTTGGCGTAGTCCAGCGCGGCGTCGAAGTTTTCCAGTTTCTCGTAGACGTGCGCGGTAGCCTGGAGCACGTCGGCAAAGGCGGGGTCCAATTCGAGTGCTTGGGAAAAGTCGGCCAGGGCCCCTTCAAAGTCCTGCTGGGTAAATTTAGCCAGGCCGCTCTTATAGAGTGCTATTTTGTCGTTTTCGCCCATGGTCTGTCTCTCTGCAAAAATAGGTAAAATAACGATCTAAAAGCAGTACTTAAATTTTAGTCGCGCTGGGCAATGGCTTCGAGTTGGCCCAATATGTTGGCACTCACCGCGTCGGGCGCGGCCATGCCGTCAACGCGCACCAGCAGGTTCTGGAGCTGGTAGTGTTCGATGACCGGGGCGGTTTGCTGGTGGTAGACGTTGAGGCGGTCGCGCACCACTTCGTCGCGGTCGTCGTCGCGCTGTTGCAGGCGGTCGCGCACATCGGGGGGGATGTCGCCGTCTTCGTTTATATTATAGATCTGCCCGGTTTCGGGGTCCATGCGGCGCCCGCTCAAGCGCGAGACCACGATTTCGTCGTCTACTTCGAGCAAGAGGACGGCGTCGAGGCCGAGGCCGAGGCGGCTCAGGGTTTGGTCAAAGGTGTCGCTCTGGGTTTCGGTGCGGGGGTAGCCGTCCATAATAAAGCCGTTGCCGTCGCGATTTTGGTCGAGTCTGCGGTCGACCAAAATCGCCACCAATTCGTCCGATACCAGGCGTCCTGCTTCGAGTGTTTCTTTTACTTGGCGCCCAAGGGCCGAATCTTCGGCGACGGCGGCGCGCAGCATATCGCCCGTTGAAATATGGTCGAGACCGAAGCGCTCGATCAATAGTTTGGCCTGGGTGCCCTTACCGGAGCCGGGGGCGCCCATGAGTATGAGGTACATGAAATATCCTTGTCTAGGTCAAGATCAGTACGGGAAAAAGTAGAACTCTTATATGTAAATAAAAAACAGCATTTTGGCAAGAGTTGTAGATGTGTTTCATTAGGTCTGCTGCACCGCAGATGGGCGGCGAGTTTGGGTCTGGCGGGGGGGGGAGATATATTTACCGGAACGATTGTTGGCGGAATTTCACAGGAGAGCGAGGAGATTAAAGCGCATGCACAGGTATATCTTACTGTGTTTGACACTGGTGCCGGCGGCGTTGGGAGCCAGCGAGTTTAGCGTGGAAACACTGAAAGGCATCAAACCACTGTACTATCTGGCCCACCGCACGTCGGGAAAGTTGGCCATTGACGGGCGCTTGGACGAGCCCTCCTGGCAACGGGCGGCGTGGACCGAATTTTTTGTGGATATCGAAGGCGATGCGTGGCCGGCGCCGCATTTTAAGACGCGTGCCAAAATGCTGTGGGACGATACCTATTTCTACGTGGCGGCCGATATGGAGGATCCCCATGTGTGGGCGACGTTGGAAGAGCGCGACACGACCATCTACAACGACAACGATTTTGAGGTGTACATAGACCCCAACGGCGACACCCACGAATACTACGAATTTGAGGTCAATGCGCTGGCCACCCCCTGGGACGTGTTCCTGGTGCGGCCCTACCGCAACGACGGCCCGGCCATTTCGGCCTGGGATATCGACCAATTGCAGTGCGCCGTAACGGTGTGGGGCACGCTCAACGATGCCAGCGACGAGGACGAGGGCTGGTCTGTAGAGTTGGCCTTTCCGTGGGCGGTGCTCAAGCAGGCCTCCAGCAAGGATTGGCCGGCCCCGCCCCGCGACGGCGACACCTGGCGCGTCAATTTTTCTCGGGTGCAATGGCAGGTGGAAGTGGGAGAAGAGGGTTATGTCAAGGTGCCCGATGAAGGGGAGGACAATTGGGTCTGGTCGCCGCAGGGGGTGGCCAATATGCATTTTCCGGAAATGTGGGGTTTTGTGCAGTTCATCGATGAGGTGGTGGGAAAGGGCGACGCGGTTTTTGTTTTGCCGCCCGAGGAAGAGGCAAAGAAGGTCTTGCGGGAGATATATTATCGCCAGGATATATTCCGCTCCGCGTACGGGTACTATTCTGCTAGCCTGGATTCGCTGGGGGTAGAATACAAAAACCTGCCCAGCTTTTTGGCACCGCAAGTGCAGGTGATGGATCACGCCTTTGAGGCGTGGATGGAGGAAGTCATCGATCTACACCAGGACGGAGAAATCAATCGCTGGTACATTCGGCAGGATTCGCGCACCTGGAAAGGGGACGAGTAATACCGCTTAGGCGATTGGAAGGTGCCGCCGCACCTGAGTGGCCATTCCCCATTTTTCGGTGAGCTGTTAACTCAGATATTGGCTGAATCTATTATGGTTTATCGAGCGGAATTGTATCGCCCGCAGCTTTTTCCTGCCGCCGGGCGTGCAGCACCACCATCAGACTGGAGACGTCGGCGGGGGGAATTCCGGAGATGCGGGAGGCCTGCCCC
>CAXGRO010000380.1:0-5908 GCA_964012055.1 uncultured bacterium | reverse complement strand
GCTAGGGCTGTGGGGGGGAGGTGGCCGGGCAGGTCCCCTAGTGACTCACAAAGCACCATAGGCAAGGCCCCCACCCCCTGGCACCACCAAGCCCACGTCCACCCCCAACCGCAAATCGACACTGCACTAACTCACAAAACAAATTCGTGCAATTCTTCTATCCATCTATAGCCACCCCCTTCTTCATTATGCGCACCCCCCATGGCAAAGAGGCGGTTGCCCACTGCGGCGGCCGAAAGCCAGGCCTTGTTGGTGGGCATGGGCGCATCGACAAACCAGGTGTCGGCGTCCACATCGTAGATTTCGGTGGCGGAGGAATAGTGGGGATCTTTACCGCCAAAGGTGTAGATCTTGCGGCCGAGGACGGCAACGCCGGAAGATTCGCGGCCGGTGGGCACCGGGGCCAGGGGCTCCCACTTGCCCACATTGGGGTCGAGAATGTAGTGCTCGTCGCGGCACGGCTTGTCGGGGTCTACATCGCTGATGCCGCCCGTCAGGTAGATGCGCTCGTCGACGGTGGAGACGGTGGGGCCCTGTAGCGGGATGGGCAGGGAGGGGCCGGTGGACCACTCGCCCGATTGCACGTCGTAGGCTTCCACGCGCTCGACGATGTACTGGTTGCCGGGCAGCATGGTGTTGCCGCCGATCACCCAGATTTTGCCGGCGCAGGCTGTTACCGCAACGCCGGCGCGCACGCCGCCGGGCATGGGTTGTAGTTTGGACCAGGTGTGGGTTTCTAGGTCGAGGACTTCGAGGGCGTCGCGCGAGGTGAAGTGGTAGTCGATGCCGGTGCGCTCTTTTTCTTCGGGGGTGCGAATGGTTTTGCCGCCGGCCACGTAGATTTTATTGTCGAGGATGTCGGCCCCTAGCCAGCCTCGGGCGGTGGGGATGGGCGGGCCTTCCGTCCAGGTGTTGGTGTTGGTGTCGTAGATCTCGACGACGTCGACGGTGAGGTCGTCGGCGCCGGAGATGGCGTAGATTTTATCTCCTACGGCGATGGATTGCAGGTCGTGGCGGGGGGTTGGCATAGGGGCTTTTTCGACCCAGTGTCCCATGGTTTTATTCTCCAGGTGAGTGAGGTTTATTTAGTGAATTCGTTTTAGAGGGAATCGTCGCGGATGACAGAGTTGGGCCAGGCGGCTTTGGCGGCTTCTATCTTTTCCTGGTTGGGGAAGTGAAGGGGCGTGGTGATGGCGGCCGCTTGGCCGGCGCGCCAGACGGCGCAGGGCACCAGGCGCTGGCGGATGCGGCGCATTTGGGCCTGGCAGTCTTCCAGAAGCATGTCGACCGGGTCGAGGGAGAGCACGGCGACGTCGGCTTCGCGGCCGGGGTTGAGGGTGCCGATGCGGTCGTGCCAGTTGATGGCCTGGGCGGGGGTTATAGTTGAAGCGCGGACGACTTCGTTCAAGGGCATGCCCAGGTGGAGCAGGCGCGACATGACGGTGGGCAGGTCGTAGCCGGGGCCTTCGCAGGTGAGGCTGTGCATGTCGGTGCTGATGGTGTGGGGCCAAAAGTCGGCGGCGGCGCAAATTTCGCCGACGGTCCAGTTAAAGCCGCCCATGCCGTGGCCAATGTCGAAGAGCACGCCGTTTTGGCGCGCCGCGAGTACGGACGGGTGGAGCTGGCGGGTTTGGGGGTCGATGATGGTGCTTTCCCAGCCGTGGAAGGCGTGGGTGTAGATGTCGCCGGGGGCCATGCGGCCCGGGCTTTCTTCGAGGGGGACGGTGGAAAAGCTGTGGTGCACCATGAGGGGGAGTTGGGCCGCGCTGGCGGTGTCGAGGGCGCTCTGGTAGGCGTAATCTTCGTTGCGACCGTCGTCGGCGATGGTGGCGGAGAGGCGCACTTTGACGCCGATGACGAGGTCGCGGTTGGCCTCGATGCAGGCGTTGCAGTGGTCGGCGCTGATAAATTTGGCCGAATCGAGTTCGCCGGGGTTGCTGCCGTCGCTGGCGCCGCCCACGCAAATGCCGGCGCGCGAGATGTTGACAAAGGCGAGCAGGCGGGTTTTGGCGAGCTCGGCGGCGTAGGCGCGAAAGCCGGGAAAGGTGTCGCTGCCGGCGCTGCCGGTGTCGACGGCGGTGGTGACGCCGCGGCCCAGGCTGTAGTAGTCCATGTCGACGCCCAGGGGAACGACGTGGTTGTAGGCGTGGACGTGGAGGTCGACGAGGCCGGGGGTGATCAGTTTGTTGCGGGCGTCGTAGGTTTGGGCGGCCAGGTTGGGCTCGAGGTTGGGTTGGACGGCGGCGATGCGGCCGGCGGCGAGAGCGATGTCGGCGAGGGTGTCGATGTTGTTGGCCGGGTCGATGACGCGGCCGCCTTGGATGATCCAGTCGTATTTTGGCATGGGCGTTTTTTCATGGGATGTGGATGCGGACAATTTATTGTATTGGCAGTGGGGGATCAAGGTGGACAGCCCCTGGCTCCCGTCCACCACCACAGCGATATTATAGAAAAACTAAAAATCATCACGCGAGCCAATAATTATGAAAGAGGAATATATAACTGTATTTGATGGAGAGGGACGCAAAATAGGCGTTAAAACGCGCGAGCAGGCACACCGAGACTGCGACTGGCACTGGCTGGTATTTGTGTGGGCGGCGCACGTCGACCAAAACGGTGTGGCGCGGCTTTTATTGCAGGTGCGGGCGCGGCCCGGCGATCCTTTTGCCGGCAACGTCGACGCGCCGGCCGGCGGACACGTGGTCGCTGACGAAGGGCACAGGCAGGGTGCGGTGCGCGAGTTTGAAGAAGAAATGGGGGTGCGGTTGGCGGAAGAGGACCTGGTGTACCTGGGTAATAGGCCGCTGGAAAGCGAGACCTGGGCGTGCCGGCGGGTCGTGCAACATTTCTATCTCTACCCAGGTTCTATCGATTTGGAGGAGGCGCGCTTTAACGAAGAAGTGAACGGTTTTCTGGAGGTTGGGCTGGAGGACCTGGCCGCCTTGCTGGAGGGGAAAGTGGAGCGCATCCGCGGCCCGGCGCGGCTGGCGGCCAGCCCGGACGAGATCGGCGAGTTGGAGGTGGTGTCGGCGTCGCTCGAATCGTATGGCGAGGCGATTCTGGCGGTCTTTCGCCGTTCAATGGGGGCCATTCGCGCTTATCTGCGCGACGGGCGGGTGGATGTTTCGGTGTGGGAATAGTCGGGCTGTCGGCCAATTGCGGGAGTTGAGCTTAAGCGCCGCAAATAGACCTTGACAGGGTTGTGCGGACGGGCCAATTTTATGCTCAGATCCTCTCGAAGGGAGCCGCCAGTCCGCGGTAAGGGATGATCCCACCTTCGCTGTCTCTCACATAGACAACCTTCTTTCCGCCCGCAATGTGGACACCGGGCGAGCCAACGGAGGGAGGGTTCCCATGCCTAAACAACTACCCCCCAATCCAGATCTAGAGTACCTCAAGAAAGAGGCCAAAGATTTGCGCCGCGCCCAAAAGCGCGGCGATGCCGCCGCTTTGCGCCTCATTGGCGAGCAACACCCGCGCTTGCAAGGCCAGTCGGCACCGTCCATAGTCGCCGCCGATTTTTCTCTGCAGGACGCCCGATTGGTGGTGGCGCGCGACTACCGCTTTGAGAGTTGGCCCCGGCTGGTGGCCGAAATCGAATCGATGCCGCTCAAGCGAGAGCTCGAACAGGCCATAGAGGACGACGAAATCGCCCGAGTGGAAAAGCTGGTGGGCGAGCACCCCGACCTCCTGCGCGCCAATGTGCGCAACCGCAATTGGGGTCCGCCGCTGTCGCATGCGGCCAATTTGGGCAAACTCGATTTGGTTAAGGCGCTGGTGCACTTGGCGCCCGAAGGCATGGAGCACGCCTTTAACCGCGCGGCTTTAAAGGGCCACACGGAGGTGGCGCGCTTTCTGATGGCCGAAAAACCGGCGCTGGGAGAGGACGTGCACTACGGCTGCTTTGGCCCCTGCGAAGCGTTGGAGCCCGGCGGGGTGCGTTTTATGCTGGAGCTGGGCGCCGATCCCAATGCGGTGTGGGAAAACGGCGGCACGCCGCTCGACATGGCCCTGTGCACGTACTCGCACCGGGGGCGGCACGACTGCGTTGAGGCGTTGGTACAGGGTGGGGTCGACTACGAAGACGGGCCGGAGATGGATCTACACCGCGGGCGGCTCGATTTGCTGGCGCAGCGTTTGGATGCCGATCCGAGTTTATTGCAACGGCACTCCAATTTTCGCCAGGGCAAAGAGTACGGCGGGGTGTACGGCGGCGCCCCGCTCATTAGCCCGACGCTCTTACACATTTGCGCCGAATACGGCGAGGTGGACGCGGCGCGGGAGTTGCTGGGGCGCGGCGTCGAGGTCAACGCCCGCTGCCGGCCCGACGCCGCAGGCGTGGGCGACCAGACGCCACTCTTTCACGCGGTGACCTCGCGCCACCACCGCGCCTTTGCGGTGCTGGAGTTGCTTGTGGAAGCCGGCGCCGACATCAACGCTCGCGCCACCGTGCGAGTGCCGAGCGCCGGCATCCACAGCGTGTTGCCGGATGATCCCCTGTTGCGTCAGGTGACGCCGTTGGGCTATGCGCTGGGCTATCCCAACCAGGACGAAGCCAACGCGGAAGTAGTCGAATTTTTGCGCCAGCGGGGGGCGGTGGAATAAAGCGGGACTAAAATTCGTGCATATTTGTCATGCGATCGAAAATATGCACGAGTTTTAACCTCGGAAGAGTTTCGTTTTTTTCCGAGAGATTGAAGTTATTCTCGATTAAATCCCATTTTTGTGATCGCTTACCACTCGACCCCTTGTCCCCGCACCATGGGCAAGTTCTCGGGCGGTTCTTGCTGGCGGGGTTGGCTGGGTTTGGCGGTGGCGTCCATGTAGTGGATGGCCAGGGCGCGGCGGTGTGCGGCAGTGGTGTTGGTCAGGGTGCGGTGCGGCATTAGCCCGTGGTGCAGCATGCACTGGCCGCGTTTTAATTCGACGGGCACGGCGTTGCGCTCGTCGATGTCGGGGATGCAATAGCCGCCGGGGCCGCCAAGCGTGCGCTGGTGTTCGACCATGCGTTGGTGGGCGCCGGGGATCACTCACATGCAGCCGCTGTCGACGGTGGCGTCGTCAAAGGTCAGCCAGCAGCTGACCACGGCGTTGGGTTTATCCACCCTAAAGTAATAGTCGTCCTGGTGCCACTGGATGGCGTCGCCGGTGTGCGGCGGTTTGTACATGCCCTGGCACACTACAATGCGCAGGTCGGGGCCGATCAAGTTTTCCACCGCGTCCAGCAGGTGCGGGTGGCGGATGAGGGCGTCAAACTCGGGGTGCATGAGGTGGGCGCAGCGCAATTGGTAGAAGGTAAGGGGGCGTCCGCCGTCGTCGCTGTGGCGTATTCTTTTGTTGACGCGCTGGGTGTCGTGTGTGGATTGGTGGTTGGCGACGCAATCGAGGTAGATTTGGGCCATGCGGTCGGCTTCTGCGGGGCTCAGCAGGTCGCCGAGTATGTGGTAGCCCTGGGCGTGGAATGATTGGATTTGTGTATCGGTTAATTTCATGGCGTTATTTGCTCTTCTTTACGTTTGCGCCTCTATGCCATCAATATTCGAGCAGGGGTTGTAGATCGGAGGGCAGCCCCTGGCGCAGCGAGTCGGGGAAGTCGTCGCGGTATTTGGTGCGGCGGACTAACTCGACCAGGCGGGTGGCAGAGGGGTGGTAGAACGAAGTGAAGTAGACGTAGCGGGGTTGTTGGGTGCGGTTGGGGGAAGCGGCGTGGCAGCACAGGGGGTTGAAGACGATGAGGTCGCCGTCGTCGCCGCAAATTTCAACGCCTTCGCCGTCCTGCACCTCGGGGGCGGCGGTGGTGTGGTTATGGATGGAGTTTTGGGCGCTGCCCGCCGCGTCGATGGCTTCGAGGGAGCGCTGGTGCGAGCCCGGCACGATCATAACGGCGGCGCCGCCGGGGGCGACGGTG
>CAXGRO010000379.1:0-5931 GCA_964012055.1 uncultured bacterium | reverse complement strand
GGAGTTTTTGCGCGCCCACCACCAGCGCCGACCACTGACCGCCGTGGGCATCGGTTCCTTCGGCCCCATCGATCTGGACCCGTCTTCCCCTACCTTTGGTTTCACCACCACCACGCCCAAACCGGGTTGGCCCCACGCCAACATCGCCAGCACCGTGCGCGATGCCCTGGGCGTGCCGGTGGGGTTTGACACCGACGTCAACGCCGCCGCCCTGGGCGAACACCGCTGGGGCGCGGCGCAAGGCCTCGACACGTTCATCTACCTGACCATAGGCACGGGTATCGGCGGTGGCGGCATGGTGGGTGGACGCCTATTGCACGGCATGCTGCACCCCGAAATGGGCCACATCCCCATCCCCCACGACCTCAATCGCGACCCCTACCAGGGATTTTGCCCCTACCACGGCGACTGCCTAGAAGGCCTGGCCGCCGGCCCGGCGCTGGAGGAGCGCTGGGGTAAGCCGGCGGAAAACCTGGCGCCGGACCACCCGGCCTGGGAGTTGCAAGCCCACTACCTGGCCCTGGCCCTGGCCGGCTTCGTCTGCACCCTCTCGCCCCAGCGCATCGTTATGGGCGGCGGCGTCATGCAGCAATCCCACCTTATGCCCATGATCCACCAGCAGGTGCGCCAACAGCTCAACGGCTACATACACACCACGGAATTGATGGAAGCAATCGAAAGCTACATCGTCTTGCCCAAATTGGCGGAGCGCGCCGGCATATTGGGCGCCTTGGCCCTGGCGCAACAAGCGGGGTGAGAATGTTACCGCGGGCGCACCTGCACGGCGCCGAGTTTTTGCGTTTGATCGGTTTAGAAAACTTCAGATGAGCGAAGAAGTCATTTCGTTGGCGTTGCGCAGTCGCTTGCCCATCGCCTCAATCACATTCTTGTAGAGTTTGGCCGCCAGCTCGTGGTCGCTCTTGAGAATTTGGTCAAAGTGGATCTTGCTGATGACAATGGCGGTAGCGGTGCGGACGACCTCCACCGTGGCCGAGCGCGGCTGGGTGGTAATTACGCCCATCTCGCCGATCACTTCCACCGGCGTCACGCGCGCCATTTCGTTTTGACCCACCTGCACCGCCACTTCGCCGCCCATCAGGATGAACAGGTCGGTGCTCTTTTCAGCCTCGCGGCACAAGGTCCGGCCGGTTTCAAATCTGCGGGTCTCGCCCGCGTCTAAGAGGCGTTTGACCTGGCTCAGCGACAGGCCGCTGAAGATGGGTATCTTTTCGATAATTTTGAGGTTGTCGACCTCGCGCGCTCTCCTGGCCATGTTTCCCTCGGGTATTACAAACGATATGAAAAAATAAATATATAAATCGGAACGAGGTAAAACCAATAACTTTTGCGCCGCGGCACTAGAAAAAGGTCTTGTACAAAAGCCGCACGTTGCGGCCAGGCTCGGGCATGATCTCACGCACCTGGTTTAGGTGTCTGCGATAAATGGCGTCGGTGGCGTTTTCCAGGGTCAGTGCCAGGGCGTGCAGGTAATTGCCGGCGGCAAAGAGGTACTGTGCGCCCAGGTCCCAAACCGCATACCCGTCTGTGGAGGTCTCAAAGAGTCCGGGGCGATCCTGGTTTGCGGCCAGACGCAAGGTGGCGCTAAGACTCAAGTTTTCGCCGCGCCGGTGCTCCACGTTAAAGCGGCTTTGCAGCGGCGGCAGGCGCGGTATGGGCTCATCGCGCTCGATCAGATTGCCGCGCACGTAACTCAGGGTGCCCCCTACCGACCAGCGGGCGTTAAACTCGTGGGCAAAACTGCCCTCCGCACCACGCATGAGAGCGCGCTCGCCGGCAAAGCGGTAGAGCAGCAGGTCGGCGCGCCGCACACTGAACTCGCCAGTATTTTGCGGGAAGATATAACCGCGGATGTCGTTGCGAAAAAACGCCACCTGAAAGTGCCCTTTGGGGTATTTGTAGTCGGCGGAAACTTCCAGACCCACGCCGCGCTCGGCGCCCAAATCGGCGTTGCCCACCTCGTAGGCATAGGCGGCCAGGTGCGGGCCTTCGGAGAAGATCTCCTCGATGCCAGGGGCGCGAAAAGTGCGCATGAGGGCGGCAGCCACATTCAGGCGTTCGCCCAGGCGGTAGCGTCCCGCCAGGGCGCCGGAAAAGCCGCTGAAAGTGCGGGTGCGGATGCGGCCGACGGCGGGCGAATCTCTTTCGGAACGCGGCTCGACCCGGCGCGCGTCAAAGCGCAGAGCGGCGTTGGCGGAAAAGCGCCGCAAGGGCATTTCCTGGTAGGCCACGAGGGCGCCGGCGTACTCCTCGGCGGGCGGGGTAAAGCTCAATCCGGCCGTGGCAAAATTGCGGTACTCGCCCCACGTGCCCACCGCCCCGTTGGCCAGGGCACCCCAGCGCTTTAGGCGGGCCGTGGCGGAGACGTTGTGGGTGAGCACGCCAAATTCAATGCCCAGGTCGCCGTTGGCCTCAAATTCGGCGTGCTGGTAGCGCGAAAAGGCATGGCGCAATTCCAGGCGGCGCAGCCAGGCGCTGCGCGGCAAAATCTCCGCCTTTGACTCTAAGTGCTCGCGCTCCAATTCAATATCGACGCCGCGGGCGTGACCGCCCAACGGGTCGGGCGGAATGCCGTAGTTTGAATCGTAGAGGCCGGCGGCCGCGCCGGCGTGGCCCCAAGTGCGGACCAGGCTCAAACCGAGCGAAGCGTTGCCGGTAGCAATGTCGGTGTTGCGCAAACCACCCCGGGGAGTCGACAGGTCGCCGGCGCGGCGGTAACTGCCGTCCAAGCGCAGGGCAAGCGGGCCGGCGGGAAAGGCAATTTGGGCACCGGTGGCGTAGCCGCCGCTGACGCTCTCGCCCTGCGCGCTGACCACCCCACCCAGGCGCTGCGGCCGGGTGGCGGGTATGTAACCGCGCACCACGTTGATCACGCCGGCCAGCGTATTGGATCCAAAGAGCAGGGCTTGGGGACCGCGTACAACCTCAATGCGCTCGGCGGTCATCGATTCGACGGCCAGAGCGTGGTCTGATGAAGTGGCCGACAAGTCGCCGGTGCGCTCGCCATCCTCCAACACCAGCAGGCGGTCGCCGCCCAGACCGCGCAACACGGGGCGGGCCGGCGCCGGGCCCATGCTGCGCCGGGCAACGCCGGGCTCGTGGTCGACGGTGGCGGCGACGGTGGCGCCCAGATTCTGGCGCAGCTTCTTGCCGCTGACGGTCGCCGCCGGTGCTTGCAGTTCGGACGGCGCCGCGCGGCGGCCCTCGACGGCAAAGGTCGCCGTGGCAATGGGGGCGCTGAACAATTCGACGGTCACCGCAGCGGTGTCGCCGGCGGCCACCGCATAGCGCCGGCGACCTTCGCGATAACCGATGCGCAGGACCCGCAGCGTGTAGACGTCGGGGGGCAAAGCGCTAAAGAAGAACCGGCCTTGCACGTCGGCGGTGGCCGAACGACCCAGCGTCTCAATCACCACCAGGGCTCTGCTCACGGCCTCGCCGCTGGCGTCGTCGACCACCCGGCCCCGCAGTGCACCGGGCCCTCTCCCATTGCCCTCTTCGGCCCGCCCCTCAAAGGCCAGCAACAGGGCGGCGCACCCCAGCAAGAGTAGCGCCACCCCGTTTTTACTGCCGCGCGTCATCGGAGATCATTCGCCTTCGTCGGCGTGGTCGTCGTCCTCGTCGGCGTGATCATCGTCGTGATCGTCGGCGTCCTCGTCGGCGTGATCGTCGTCGTGGTCGTCGTGCGCCTCACCCGGGCCGTCCTCCTCCACGTGGATTTCGATCTCTTTGGAGACGAAATCCACGTGGTCGTTGTGGTTGATCTTGATGCGGATGGTGGTCTGGCCAAGGCTCACCCCGACAATATGGAAATTCCACGCCCCATCTTCGTCATGCCATTCCACCTTGGCGATGGCCTCGTCGGCAATCTCCCAGTCCAGCGCAAAACCCGCGTTTTCATCCGGGGTGAACAGATCCCCGTCCTCCGCCAGAAAGCGCACCTGCAACAGCGGCGTTTCCTTGCCCGCACCCACTTCGATGGCGCCGCTCACTTCGCCGTTCTCGTAGCGCGCGATAACCTCGCCGCTGTTGCGCACCACCAGCCCCACCGCGTCGTCCACATGCGCCTGGTCGCCCGCGTCGGGATCGACCGGGTTGTCATCGTCACCGCAACCGAAAAGCGCAAGTGAAAAAATTACAGCTACAGAACTAATTATATTTTGCATCATCTTCCCTTTTTTCATTACAGAACCAATTATATTTTGTATCATCCTCTTCTCTCTTTATGATCGTGATCTGATTGTACAGGAACGAGCAGACAGTCACTCCGCGCCAACGGGGTGGAGCCATTCGGCCTGTGTCTATGAGTCGATAAACCACTATTGAGAAGGAGGCGCCCTACTGCCGTGGAACCATTCGGGAGAATGGCAGCAGAGCGGAAAACTAAAGAGGAGCAGAGCTACTCTTCGATACTGCGGCGCCAAGAGGGCACAGCCCGCGCCAACCACGACGATCAGCAAGAAGCTGCACTGCAACAGATAAGCCGGGCACTGCCGCGGCTCCGCAGCATCATCGTGGTACAATTGGTGCAGTTGCGGCGCCAAGAGAGCAAACCCCAACCCCCCCCCGACCAAACAGAGCAGCCCGATTCGCAAAACCCACTTCTGTTCTTTTAAATCTATATGCATGAAATCAGATAACTCTTTTCAAAAGATCAGCGCAGTCAACAATCCAAACGTTAGCAGGCACGTGGGCGCGGGGTCTTGCCGGCGGTGCTTTGTGGGGGCCGGGCCGGGGCGCAGGCCGCCCGCGGGCCTCACAAAGCACCAGAGGCAAGATCCCGCACGCACGCGCCACTAGTACCCGCTGCCAACATTAGAATGCGTTCGCTAGAACCGCTGCTACCAGCTAGCGCGCACAATACTTCTGGCGCAAGAAATTCGAACGATTTAAAAGAGGTTATCTGTGGGGTGGCGAACGCCCTCGGGGCAGGTGAGTAAGGGAGAAGGAGTGGTGAATTCCTTCAAAGGAGAAGATGTACTGCGTGGCAAAGAACACCAACAACACCACGGCACCGACCGCCCAGGCCTGAAGCTGCAGCCAGGCGCACACCGCACAATGCTCCAGGCCGACCGCGTGATCCGCCGCCAGATGGCCGGCGAGGCCCAGCAGGGCGCCCATTATCACGAGGGTTAGTAATCTGGTCGGCAGGCGACCGCGTTGGAGTGCGCGAAGTGTCATAGCGTACGAAAAATAAAAAAGAGGCTAAATAAGTCAAGCCAAAGCCAGCACCGATCCGCCGCGCCGGCAAAGCTGCGCCCTATCGCCTCAATCTTCGCCCGGGCTCAGCGCAGCACGGCCTCGGCGTCCACGACCTCGCGGTGCGACAATAGGGGGCCGCGCACGCCGCGCTCTATTTTGGCAAAGGCGTCGTGGTTGTGAATGCTCTCGTAGTTATTGCTGGAAACATAGAACCAGGCGATGCGCTCGCGGTCTTTCATTGCAAAGAGCTCGATGGCCATGTCGCGCACAATGTCCTCGACAAATTTGGGATTTTCGTAGGCCCGCTCGGTCACCGCCTTTTCGTCCTCGCGCTTGAGGATGGGATAGAGCTGGGTGGAGGCGTTGCGCTCGGCAATGTCGATCAAATCCTCAAACCAGATGAATTCGCCCTCGTTGGGGCGCACGTCAATGGTCACCTCAGAGCGCTGGTTGTGCGCCCCGTACTGGCTGATCTCCTTGCTGCAGGGGCAGCAGGTGGCTACGTTGACTTTGACGCCGACGATTTTGTCAAAGCTGTCGTCGTCCAGCATCATGGCGCGGAAGAGGCAGCAATAGTCGAGCAGACCGGCAGTGGCCGTCGCCGGCGCCGGGCGCTCCAAGAAGAGGGGGAATTCCATGTCGAGGAAGACCTCCTCGGCCTCCAGCAACCGCTTGAGTTCCGCCAGCACCAGGTGCACCGTGTCGGGCCTA
>CAXGRO010000378.1:0-5931 GCA_964012055.1 uncultured bacterium | reverse complement strand
AACCAGAAGACGGCAGGAGATGTCTCTTCTAAGATGAAAGCGGTAAACGAAACGCCGGCCAGTCCAGTGAGGACGGCGATGAGGGCCGCTTTTTTTGTGCCTAGTAGGGCGGCCAGTGTGTTCTTTCCTGCCAGCGAGTCGGCACTCTGGTCGGGCAGGGAGGTGGCGATGGCGCTGATTAAATAGAAAAAGAAAAGAGGTATGAGAAACGGCCAGGGCATGCTTTCCCAACCCGCCGCCTGAGCGCAATAGCCGGTGGCGGGTAATACGACGCCACATCCTAGGCCCTGTAAGAGTTCGCCGCCGCCGCGGTAGTTGAGTCGGGCCGGGGGTAGACTGTAGAGCCAAAGCAAGGCCAATCCCATGAGCGCCAGCACCGGCATGTGAACTTGCCCCAAAATCCAGAATATGGCGGCGACGATCAACACCAGGGCGAGATTGGCCCAGCCGGCCAGCCACAGGGCGCGCGCCGACAAGATATCTTCTGGTAGTACGCGTGAGCCGCCCGAGAAGATCGTGTAATCGCGGTTGAGCAAGTCTGCGTTGTGGTCGGCCCAATCGTTCCAAAATACGATGTACATCTGAGCAAACCACCCGTAGAACAGAGCCAGGATAAAGATCGTCCAGTCGAATTTTTCCTCTATTCCAAAAGCTAGGGCCTGACCAAATATCAGGGGGAAAGCCAGGTTGATATTGGCCGCCGGCCGCGAGGCCTGGACCCAGGCGCCCACTTTTGATTGTGCCATGCAGTACCTTGTCGGCTGCCTTCTTCTTAGCTATTTTGTGCCATGATTTGCGGCAGTGCCAATTATTGAGAAGAGAAAGGAAAGATATGTTCAAAATATCCATGTGGCACGGGGACATGTCCGAGTCGTACCTGCGCTATGTCACCCAGCTGGGCGTCGATTGCCTCGACTTTGGCGGCGGCGATTATTTTCCCGGGGTCAAAGAGCAGGGGTATCCCGACCTCGACGAATTGTTAAAAATCAAAAAGAAGATTCATTCCTGGGGCCTGGAGATCAACCGCGTCACCTTGCCCGACATCACCGATAAATTTATGCTCGACCAGGAGGGCGGCGAGCGAGATTTGGAGAATTCGGCCAACGCGCTAAAAGTTTTTGCCGAGGCCGGCGTGCCCATTGCGCGCCAGCGCTTTCACGGTGACACCTTTCCCTGGATGACCCACCGCTACAAGGCGGCGCGTCGCGGCGGTTATTTTTATCGCGGCGAGAGCCGCGGCCTGGCCGCAGACGACAAAGGACCACCCAGCCCCGAAGAGCTGGACTCGTGGTGGGCGCACTTCTGCACCGCGTACGAGCGCCTGGTGCCCATCGCTGAAGAGGGCGGCATCAAACTGGCTATCCACCCCTCCGACACGCCCAACCCCGATACGCCGTTGGGCGGGCTGGGTTTCCACCGCGTCATCGACGCCTTCCCGCACAGCTGCGTCGGTTATCTCTACTGTTGCGGCACCCGCTGCCAGGCCGGCGGCTTGCCCCTGGTGCTCGACGAAGTGCACAACTACGGCCGCAAGGGGCGCATCTTTATGGTGCATTTGCGCAACGTGCGCGGCAGCCTGGCCACGGCCGGCGCCTTTGAGGAAGTGCTGCTGGACGACGGCGACATGAACGTGTTTAAGATTTTGCTGGAGCTCAAGCGCGTTGGTTTTGACGGCTGCATAAGCCCCGATCACATTCCCACCCTGGAGGGCGACGGACCTGACGTGCACCAGGGGTTGGCCTATTCGGTGGGTTATCTCAAAGCACTCTTTGCCGCCCTGGCGGTCGTTTAACTGGAGAGAAAAATGAGCGAGCGCAAGAAGATAGCGGCCGTTATTACCGAGTACCGGCCCGGGTCGCACGCCGCGGTCATCGTCAATAAATACCTCATGGGGTTTCCCACCGACCAGGGACTCTTTGCGCCCAGAGTCGACGTAGCCTCCATGTACATCGACCAGTTTCCCGAGGCCGACATCGGCCGCGGCATTGCCGCCGAATACGGCGTGCCCATCTACAGGAGCATCGTCGAGGCGTTGACCCTGGGCGGCAAGGAACTGGCGGTGGACGGGGTGCTACTGATTGGCGAGCACGGCAATTACGCCTGGAACGAAAAAGAGCAGCACCTTTTTCCGCGTTGCTACTTTATGGAGCAGATCGCCGGGGTCATGGCCACGTCGGGCCGCGCCGCACCGGTGTTTAACGACAAACACCTGTCCTACAATTGGCGCGACGCCAAGTGGATGTACGACCGCGCTCAGGAGTTGGGCATCGCTTTTATGGCCGGTTCGTCCATACCGCTGGGCTGGCGCAGCCCCTGGCTCGAACACGAGCTCGAAACGCCCATTGAGGAAGCCATCGCCATCGGTTTTTCCGGCCTCGACATCTACGGCTTTCACACGCTCGAAGGCTTGCAGTGCATGGTGGAGCGCCGGCGCGGCGGCGAGACTGGGGTGGCCGCCGTCACCTGCCTGGAGGGCGAGGCCGTATGGCAGGCCGCCAAAGACGGCTTGTGGTCGTACGACCTGGCCGCGGCCGCCTGCGCCTGCATCGCCGACAAACCCGAGGGGCGCATGGAAGACCACTGCGCCAACCCCGCTCTCTTTGTGGTCGAATACCGTGACGGCCTCAAAGGTGCCATTCTCATGCTCAACGGTTACGTGCACGATTTGGCCTATGCGGCGCGCGTCGACGGCCAAGTGGAGGCCTGCGAGTACTACATGCAGGGCCACGGCGGTCCCGAGGGTGCGTATGCTCACTTCAGCTATTTGTCGCTCAACATCGAAGAGATGTTCCTCAGCGGCCGCCCCACCTACCCGGTGGAACGCACGTTGCTGGTCAGCGGCGTCTTGGAAGCGGCTTTAACTTCGCGCTACGAAGGGTATCGTCGGCTGGAGACACCCTGGCTCGACGTGGCGTATCAATCGTACAATTCCATCCCCTGGAGGCCTACCGACCCCCGTCCCACGGGTGCTTGTTTGGATCCCTGGCCTCCCGCCAAATAAGAGACTTTATGACTAATTTTTTACTCAGTGGTTTTGCCGACGAGATAGCCGCCGATCGCCACCAGCAAATCGCCACCCTCAAAGAGATCGGCGTCGATTATCTAGACCTGCGCGGTGTCGACGGCACGAGCGTGCTCGATTTGACTGACGCCGACATTGATGTCTTGCACGGCGAATTGGCCGCGGCCGGCATCAAAGTGGCGGCCATCGGCTCGCCCATAGGCAAGGTGGCGATTCGCGCCGATCTGGAGGTGCACTTTGAGCGCTTTAAGGTGGCGGTGGAACGCGCTGGGCAATTCGACACGCCCAATATCCGCGTTTTTTCGTTCTATTATGGCGAGGAAGAACCGGCTGCTTGCCGCGATGCAGTGATCGCTCAGTTCGAGCGCATGGTGGGTTATGCCGCCGACCACGGCTGTACCGTGCTGCACGAAAACGAGAAGGGCATTTACGGCGATACGCCCGAGCGTTGTCTCGATCTGGTGCAAAGCGTCGACCATCCCAATTTGCGCCTGATTTTTGATCCGTCCAATTTTATCCACTGCGGGGTGCGGCCCGATGCAGAAGCCTGGCCTTTGCTGGGGGATCACGTCGCCTATTTTCACATCAAGGATGCCGAGGCCGCCAGTGGTCGGGTGGTGCCGGCCGGACGTGGGGATGCGGGGATGGAGGAGATTTTGCAGCAGGCGGCGGCGGCCGGGTTTGAAGGGTTCTTGGCACTGGAACCGCATCTCAAGGAGGACGACCCGGATTACGGGGGAAGTGGGGCGGAGCGGTTTGCCATTGCGGTTGCGGCGCTCAGGGAGGTTTTGGGGCGGATTTAAGCGGCTGGAAAGCTATGGCAGCGGAGGCAAGGACGTGACCTGTTAGATTGGTTGAATTGAGTTTATTTGGGATGTTCTGATTTGAAGTATGAACGATAGCGGCAAAGAAAATATGAAGATCGGCGGCAAGGGAACCTGGCGCACCTTCGACGGGACCAATGGTTTGCCGGGGCCGGCGCTGGCGCTGCTGCAGGATCGCGACGGGTATTTGTGGATCGGCACCTGGGGGTACGGGCTGTGCCGCTACGACGGCGAGGTGTTTAGGCCGCTCACCAGCGAAGATGGCCTGGTGGGCGATGCGGTGTGGGACATTTGGCAGGACGTGGATGGTTTTCTGTGGCTGGCCACTGAAGACGGGGTGAGCCGCTACGACGGCAGCGGCTTTGTCAATTTTACTGTTGAAGACGGCCTGGTGCACAACGAGGTGAATGCCTTGCTGCAGGATCGCCAGGGGCGCATGTGGTTTGGCGCGATGGGGGGCTTGAGCTGCTGCGAAGATGGAGAATTCACCAATTTCACCATCGAAGACGGGCTGGTGCACAACCGCGTCATCGACCTCTTTCAAGACAGTGCCGGCGATTTTTGGATTTCCACCTTTGTGGGGTTGAATCAATACAGCCAGAACTTCGTCACCTTGACCACCGAAGACGGCCTGGTCAACAACGACATGCGCTCGGTTATGCAGGACCACCAGGGGCGGTTCTGGTTTTCTACCCTGGGCGGGGTGAGCTGCTACGACGGCGAGACCTTTACTCATTTTACCACCCGCGACGGCCTGCCGCACGACGACATCATCACATTCTCGAAGACCGCCAGGGGCGCTTGTGGTTTGCCACGGAGGGCGGGGTGAGCTGCTACGACGGGGAAGCGTTTACCAATTATACCAGCGCCGACGGCCTGGTCAACAACAATGTGCACGGGGTGGCCCAGGACGGCCGGGACCACATGTGGTTTTCCACCCTGGGCGGGGTGAGTTGTTACGACGGCGAGACCTTTACCAATTACACCCAGGAAGACGGCCTGGCCAGCGACCAGGTCTTTCGCGTTTTTGAGGACAGTTTGGGCTATATGTGGTTTGCCACCTGGTCCGGCATTAACCGCTTTGACGGCGAGGTGTTTCAAACGCTCAACCGCCACGAAGGCCTCACCGGCGGCACCTTCTTGGCCTTTTTGGAAGACCGCCAGGGCCGCCTGTGGCTGGGCGCCGGCAGCGCCCTCGCCGCCGCCCATCGTCATTCGCGCCGTGGTGGCCGACCGGCGCTACGAAGATTTAAGCGACATTCGCATTCCCGCCAGCAGCGGTTTGACCGCTTTTGAATTTTTTGGCATCAACTTTAAAACGCGGCCCGGCGCCATGGTGTATCGCTACCGCCTGCGCGGCTGCGGCGAGGATTGGCACGCCACCCACGAGCGCCGCGTCGAGTACCAGGATTTGCCGCCGGGTGCCTACGCCTTTCAGGTTATTGCCGTCGACCGCGACATGAATTATTCGATGCCGGCCGAGGTGGCTATAGAGGTGGTGCCCGACGCGCGCGACGAGATGATCGACGAGTTGGAGACGCGGGTGAGCGAGCGCAACCGGGAGTTGCAGGAAAAGAACAGCGAGTTGGAAGAAACGCTGGTGCAGTTGCGCGAGACGCAGAACCAGCTGGTGGTGCAGGAAAAGCTGGCGGCCCTGGGCAATCTGGTGGCCGGCATTACCCACGAGCTCAACAGCCCCCTGGGCGCGGCCAAGAGCACGGCCGACGTGCTGACGCGGGGTATCGGCAAAATTCGCGACACCCTGGATCAGAGCGATGAACTGCAAGAGATCAAGTCCAACCGCGGTTTTGACCAGGTGGTGCAATTGCTCGACAACAGCATTCGCGCCACCACCGCCGCCATCGAGCGCATCAGCCAAATCGTCGACAGCCTCAAGAATTTTACCCGCCTCGACCAGGCCGATTACCAGCTGGCCGACGTACACGAAGGCATCGAGAGCACCTTGACGCTGCTGGAGCACCAGCTCAAGGACCGCATTGACGTGGCGCGCGACTACGGCGACTTGCCGTCTATCTTATGCTACCCTGGCGAGCTCAACCAGGTTTTTATGAACGTGCTGATGAA
>CAXGRO010000377.1:0-5933 GCA_964012055.1 uncultured bacterium | reverse complement strand
CAGGGCGTATTGACGTATTGGCTACGGCCTTGTTCAATCGCATGACGGTGGAGGAAATTTACAACCTCGACCTAGCTTATGCGCCGCCTTATGGTCCGGTTTACGATCCAATAATCGAAATATGTGGACGCGCAAATCTAGAATTGTGAGAGGCCGCCAATGCGGCATTAGATTGGTGGTGCAGGTGTTGGAGAAGTGCAGTGAACTGCTCGGGTTGCTTGGGGTGCCAACGTACAATGTTACGCTGGATGCTGAGGGGGAACAGTTGAGTCAAGACCAACGCATTGAGGCCGCCAATACGGTGGGCGCTGGCGACAGTTTCAACGGGCGTTTGCTCTAGGGGTTGAGCAATGGGGAACAATTGCCGGCAGCCGTCGAAATGGCAACGCAGGTGGTGCTCAATGGTAAAGGCGTATTAGGCGTACTGGATTAACCGGTAAAGAGCGGTGGCAGCGCGTGTAAGAGTTGCTATTTGCATTTGTTTTTGTGCGGCCTGCACGAGCGGAGAGGTATGGGATGGGGTGGTTGAGATCAGCTATCGAAGTCAGGGAAAGGCTATACAACGCATTAAACGGCGCATTGATCTGCTGCGCGCCGGCGTTGTTTTACGACAAGACTTGGCCATTGCTCGAGTTCGGCGCACAGCTATGGGGCATACTCTGCTCAGCCGCGGCGCCGCAAAAGGGGAAGCGGGCATTGTGGCGCTGAAGGGAATGCGGGAAGGCATCCCTCACCCCGACGCGATCAATGGCGTTGGCAGGAATCATCTGGGACTATATGCCACTAGGGAGGGGTATGAGATTGTAGATATCTATTCTTCTCTCGATACATATCTGACTTCGGCGGTGGTTAGGGAAAGTGCGTCCAGTCGTTCCATTTTGCGTCATTTGGGGTTGGCCAGAAGTCTGTCGGAGTCAATCGACCGCTTCACGCTCGAGGTTGAGGAACAACTCTTCTGGCGCGAGATGTTACCGGTGGTTGTGAGCAATGGCGGATACGGCATGCTTTATCTGCCCGAAGCCAGTTCTAAAAAAAGTTCCGCGGATAGCCTCAAAGTTAAGGGGAGGCGCTACGAGGTAGAGGAAATATCCGAGTATGTTTTAGTAGGTATGAATGGCCCAGATGAGTCTTATCGCCATATATTTACCAGTGGAGGTAAATATCTATTTTCCCTGGTTAGCTACGGCGGTGGGAATATAGATACAGACACTGTCTTGCAGATATTGGGGGGAAAGGTTGCCCAAATCGCCAATTAAGCGTGCGGAGCAAGCTCCCTGTAGAGGAGGTATATTGTGAGCGATTATTTTCAACGTTCGGTCGTCGTCCACGAGCAGTTGCGCGGTAAGATCGGCGTGATCAATAAAATACCCATCGAGTCACAGGACGACTTAGCCACGGCCTATACGCCCGGGGTAGCGCGACCCTGTGAATTGATCGCCGAAGACGGCAGCCGAGCCCGCGATTTGACCATCAAACACAATACGGTGGCCGTGGTCAGCGACGGTTCGTCGGTGCTGGGGTTGGGTAATATCGGAGCACTGGCTGCCATTCCGGTAATGGAAGGCAAGGCGCTGCTGTTTAAGGAATTTGCCAATATCGATGCCTGGCCTATTTGTTTGGATACCCAAGACGCGGAAGAAATTATAGCTACCGTGCGCAATCTGGCCCCCGTGTTTGGGGGGATTAACTTGGAAGACATAGCCGCGCCGCGCTGCTTTGAAGTGGAGAATCGCTTGCAGGATTTGGGCATACCGGTGTTCCACGACGACCAGCACGGCACGGCCATTGTATTGTTGGCCGCGCTCATTAATTCAGCGCGCGTATTGGGACGCAGCTTAACCGATATGCGGGTGGTGATCAATGGTGCCGGCGCCGCCGGTACGGCCATAGCGCGCCTCTTGCGCTGCGTCAATTTTGACGCGAATGCGTGCGAGCCCGTAGAGGACGTGATCGTGTGCGACTCAAAAGGGGCCATAAATAAAGAGCGCCAGGGCCTGACCCCAGAAAAAGAGGAGTTGCTGGCCTATACCAACCGCGATAATAGGAGCGGTACATTGCAGGATGTCTTGCCGAACGCCGATGTTTTTATAGGCGTGAGCAGGGGAGATTTGTTAAAAGCCGAAGATGTGCGGAGCATGGCTTCCGACTCCATCATCTTGCCGATGGCCAATCCTATACCCGAGATCATGCCAGAAGAGGCGCGCGCCGGTGGCGCGGCCATAGTGGGCACCGGGCGCAGCGATTTCCCCAACCAGGTCAACAACGTGCTGGTCTTTCCCGGTATCTTTCGCGGCGCTCTGGACGCCGGTGCTGCGGTTATTGATGGGCCTATGAAATTGGCGGCGGCGCACGCCCTGGCAGACGCCGTCGATGAACCCACCCCCGAAAAGATTTTGCCCCATCCGCTCGATCGCACCGTAGGCCCCAAGGTGGCGGTGGCGGTGCAGGAAGCTGCTGAGTAGCGCGCCTGCAGGGCAACTTGACAGGTGACAGGGTTGCCAGTACTTTTGGCTATATATTATGAATTTCATTCTGGAGGTTTTGCAGATGTCTTTTCTAATTCCTGTCGCATCGTCCTGCGTAAGACGGTGTCGTGTGTACATTCCGGGAGTTGAGATGTCTGGCTCTACTACCGCCGTTGCCGGCACGACAGCCGGCGTTGGGCGTTCGGCGGTGGAATATCTGAGATAAACAGTGTACAAACGCATATTTCGGACCCACTGTCGATTTGCGGCAGTGGGTTTTTTTGTGCGCGTAAGTTAATTTTGCTTCGCCAGACCGTTCGACATTTGTTGAAATTGTTGCGACTAAAAAAAGACGTATAGGAGGAAACGATGATTATTAAATTGCGCGATGGACAGGTAATAGAATACGAGGGGTCGGCTTCACTCAAAGATATCTTTATAGAACAAGATAAGGCATTATTAAAAGAGTATATTGGCGCCCAATACGAGGGGGAGCAAATAGATTTCCATCGCCAGCTTGAGGCCGACGCCGAGGTCGAGTTGATTCCCTGGGATGCGGAAGAGGCCGCCTGGATTTTCCGGCACAGTTTGTCGCACGTGTTGGCGCAGGCCGTATTGCGCCTGTTTCCCGATGCCCAATTGGCCATAGGGCCGGCTATTGAAGACGGGTTCTACTATGATTTTGATGTGGAAACGCCGTTTACTCCCGAAGATTTGAGCAAAATCGAAAAAGAGATGAAGCGCGTCGTCAAACAAAATCACAAATTCGAGCGCCTGGATGTAGGACGCGACGAAGCCCTGGCCATGCTAGAGGGGGCGCCCTACAAACTCGAAATTCTCGAAGATCTGGAGGACGACGAGACCTTATCTTTTTATAAAGATGGCGAGTTTGTCGACCTCTGTCGCGGTCCCCACATGCTCGGTACCGGCCAGGTCAAACATTTTAAATTGCTCAACGTCGCCGGTGCCTATTGGCGCGGCGATGAAAAGAGAAAGATGTTGCAGCGCATCTACGGCACGGCTTTTGCCACCCGGGAAGCGCTGGATGAACATCTGGCGCGCCTGGAAGAAGCCAAGAAGCGCGACCACCGCCGCTTGGGCAAGGACCTGGAGCTATTTCTCTTTGACGAGGAAGTGGGGCCCGGTTTACCCCTGTGGTTGCCGCGCGGGGCAGTGCTGATAGAGGAATTGGAGAATTTGGCCAAGCAGACGGAACGCGAAGCGGGCTACCAGCAGGTGCGGACGCCGCACATTTGCAAAGATTCCATGTACCTGCGCAGCGGCCACTTGCCCTATTATGCCGAATCCATGTTTCCGCCGATGGAAATGGAAGGGGTTAAATATTACCTTAAACCGATGAACTGCCCGCACCATCACAAACTCTACGCCGCCGTGCCGCGTTCGTACCGCGATTTGCCCGTCCGCTTTGCCGAGTACGGCACGTGTTATCGATACGAACAGTCGGGCGAACTCTTTGGCCTGATGCGGGTGCGTTCGATGCAGATGAACGACGCCCATATCTACTGTACTGTCGACCAATTTGCCGAAGAATTTCTGGCCGTCTGCCATATGTACCTGGGCTACTTTGAGCTTTTTGGCATTGAGAAATACCTCATGCGCTTTAGCACCCACGAACCCAGTGAACTGGGCAATAAATACGTCGACAACGCCGAATTGTGGCAGCAGACCGAAGACATGGTGCGGCGCACGATGGACGATAGCGGTATCAACTACGTAGAGGTCGCCAACGAAGCCGCTTTTTACGGCCCCAAGATCGACGTGGAAGTTTGGAGCGCTATTGGGCGCGAGTTTTCCATTGCCACCAACCAAGTCGATTTTGCCGTGCCGCCGCGCTTTGGCCTGACCTATATCAACGCCGCCGGAGAGGAGGAGACTCCGCTGTGCATCCACCGGGCCCCGCTGGGGACGCACGAGCGCACCATTGGATTTCTCATAGAGCACTACGCCGGCGCTTTTCCCGTATGGCTGGCCCCGGTGCAGGCCGCAATCTTGCCCATTGCCGAACGCCACCAGGAATTCGCCGCCGGCGTCTATCAGCAATTGCTCAACGCCGGTGTCCGCGTTGAACTGGAAACCGAGAATACGCTCAATTACCGCATCCGCCAGGCCCAGGTGCAAAAAGTGCCCTATATGTTAATTATAGGAGATCGGGAAGTGGAGGACGGCCAGGTGTCCATACGTCTGCGCACGGGCGATAACCTGGATTCGATGGCGGCTGCCGAGGCGGTCTCGATGATTGGGGAGAAAATTGTTTCCAAAGAGGAGATCTGAAAGTTAGATAATACAGGACGGTGTAGAGGCGCTCTGGCCGATTGAGGTCAGGGCGTCATTAATATAAGGGCATGTTAAAAAGAATAGGGTACATATCGCGGGTCTTTTGGCATTTTCGCTACTACATTATTTGCGTTTGCGTCATGTTGGTGTTGTGGGATTCCATTTTGATGTATCCCTTTCGCCTCTTTGTGGTTATGGTGCATGAGGTCTGTCACGCCGGGGCCGCATTGTTGACGGGAGGCGAGGTATTGGAAATCCGTACGAATTGGGACGAGTCGGGGCACACATTGACGCGCGGTGGTTTTTTCCCTCTCATAAGTTCTGCCGGCTACGTGGGCTCTGCGCTCATTGGCGCCCTGTTGATTTACACTGGCAATTATCCTCAGGCGCAGCGTTTGGTACTGCTGCTCATCGGGCTGGCGTGTTTGGGCATGACATTGTGGTATACGCCTGTGGGTGGCTTGGATTTTTACCTGGGTATTGGCGGTGGCTTGGCACTGGCGTTTATGGCGTTCAAATCGAAGCGCACGGCCGGCATGGCCTCGACCTGGATGGGAATCGTATTGTGCCTTTACAGTCTGCACGATTTCTCTACAGATTTATTGAAGGCCACCGAGAAAACGGATGCCGGTATTTTGGCGGCGTATTGGTGGGGCGAAGAGAATTTGTGGTTGGCTTATTTTATTGCTTTTATTTGGGTGCTATTTTCACTGTCTTTTATGTACCGAGCCATGCGCGGCTTGGTGCGCGGCAATAGACAAATGAAGTTGAAGTAGATGAAATGGCTCGTCCCGGTCGTGCATCTTCAGGACTTGACTTGGTGCAGCGATTCGGATAAGTTATTTGATAATTGAGTAGTACAGCTTGGATTAAATATGATTAATAGCCGGACATATTCCTTTGTGCCCAGACCTGTAGTAGTAGGCGTAGTAGCGGTAAGTGGGTCTCGACGGAGGGGTGGTCCTTGAGTAAGTGAGCTATTGACCATTAAAAACCGCCGTCGAGTAAAAACTCACGGCGGTTTTTTTATTATATAAAAAATGAAAGGAGATTTTGGCATGTCCTACAGCAAGTGGATCAGTGCTCTATTGGCAACTCGGGTTATGGGAGTAAGTAGTATTGAGCGGGACCTAAGAATTGGCCCAGCTAGGGTGTGAGTATTTTGGTTTGTAT
>CAXGRO010000376.1:0-5936 GCA_964012055.1 uncultured bacterium | reverse complement strand
CCGATGGCCAGCGCCGCCGCCATCATAAACAAAATGCGGCGGCGGTATTTGTGCAGCCCGTGCAACAGCCGCAGGCCGTTGGCCACCGGGGCCATCATAAAGACCAGCAGGTCGCCGGCCCAGGCTAGAGTGTAGCCGGTGGCCAGCACGCCGGCCGCCCCCAGCGATGAGGAGCCGACCCCGGAGGCCAGAAAACCGCAGCCCGACAGCCCCTGCACCGCCGAGGCCAGGCCGGCTTCGACGATGACGCGGGTGAGCGCCAGGAAGATGACAAAAGCGCCAAATAAATAGATGGGCACGGACCAGGCCGGCATCCCCGAGCGCCACAGCCAGACCGACATGGCGATCAGCCCCAGGGCGGTGCCGATAACCGCCGTGCGGTAGGAGATCATTTCGCCGCCGTCGCCGTTGAGGTCGCGGCGCCAGGTGTGCTGCAAAACGTGCCACAGGTGGGTGCGCGCTGTCCACAGCCCCAGCAGCACCAGCACGATCATGGCCCCCATCACCTGGTGGCTGAGAATGCCCATGGTGGGTCCTTCAAAGGTGTGGCTGAAGATGTCGAGGTCTTCGGTACTAAAGATGCCAACGCGAGCGCAGACCACTTCCTGGAGTTTGGCGAAGAGGTAGAAGAACCACAGGCTGAAACTGATGCCGGCGTTGACCAGAAAAGCCAGGCCCATCCACATGCAGTCGAAGCGCAGGTAGAATCGCACCGTGCCTTGGGCTAGCGGCAGGTAATAGGTCATGGTGAGGCTGGGGATGAATTCGTAGTAGTGGCTCAGGGCGTTGATGCCGTGCAGGACAAACGGCACTGCGAAACCGATCCACATTACTGGATTCTTTAAAATGGGTTTGATGCGGGCGGTGGCGTCCTGGGGCTCGTCTATCATGCCCAGGGGCACCTGGGTGAGCGGGTAGAGCAGGCGCTCGTGTTCCATCCACTGGTGCCGCAGGATGACCATGGTGCAGATGACGACGACGTAGAAGGCCGCCATAAACACGCACCACCAGCCCAGCGATTCGAGCCAGACGTCCCAGGGCATGGGCTGGCCTTCGGGCTGGCCTTCGTAAAAATTGGTTATGGCCTCGGGATCGTGGGGGATGAGCCAGGAGGGGATGTGGGGGATGAGCAATTCTTCCCAATTGTTTTCGGGGGAGGCAAAGTAATAAACCCCCGAAATCATGGGCATGGCGGTGCTGACAAAACCGCGCGCCGCAATGGCCGTGGTCATCATCATCATCACGGTGATCAGCAGCAACTCGGCGCGCCGCAACATCCAGCGTCGCTGCAGCAGCCCCAGCAGCGGTTGTACCAGCGCCACCAGAATAAAGAGCATGAAGAACGCGGCCGGCGTCGAGGAGTTGAGGCCCATTTGCGTGCCGCGCAAGACGAACTCGCTGTAGGGCAACCCCACGGCGATAAAACAGCTGAGGGCGACGCCGGCGATCATGGCGCGCGGTCCGATGTCGGGTTTGGCTATATGTTTGTCTTCTTCGAGGTGCATAGAGTAGTGTTTGTTTATTTCATCGTTGGCACGACTATGCCGCGCAGGATAATCTTCTGACAAAAGATAAAGACAATCATCGTTGGAATCGAGGCCAGGGTCAGCGCCGCCATTACCAGATGTACGGGATTGCCGATCTGGAACTGGTGGATGTAGACCATCAGGGTCCACAAATTGGCGTCCTGGCAGACGATGTAGGCCCACATGAAGGAACCGTAGGAGGCGACAAAGGCCTGCAGGGCGATTACCGCCATTACTGGTTTGCACAAGGGCATGGCCAGTTGCCAGAAGGTGCGCATGGCGCCGGCGCCGTCGATGGCCGCCGCTTCAAAGAGTTCGTTGGGCAAGCTGTCGAAAAATCCTTTGAGCAAGAAAATGAAAAAGCCGTTGGCCGCCGTCGGCAACAACAGGATCCAGAAGGTGTTGAGCAGGCTGAATTCCTTGAGCAGGATAAAGTTGGGAATCATCGCCACCTCGGCCGGGAAGGACATGGTGGCGAGGCAGAAGAGCAGGATAGATAGGCTGTTTTTGAGGCCAAAGCGGGAGAGCGCGTAGGCGCATAGGGGTTGATGGTCAGTTGTAGTAGAATGGTGCCCAGAACTAAAATCAGGGTATTGACGCCGGCGCGGCCGTGCAGCACGATGAAATCGAAGACGGTGACGTAATTGCCGGTGATAAATTCGCGGCGCCAGGTCGATTTGTGGGCGGCAAAATCGGTGCGGTCGACGGCGCCGTAGGGGATGGGGGTGTCTGAGAAGTCGGCGTAGGTGGCCTGGTGGGTTTTATTGAGTTGATTCAGATTGTTCTGGTAGCGCCGTTGCAGGTATTCGGTCCACAGGCGTTGGGGAGTGATTAAGGAGTGATCGGCCGCGACCAGATGCTGCGGCCACACCTTGGCGACAAAGGCGTCCCAGTCGGTTTGTTGGCCGGGATGTGACGGCTGCGTCCAGGGCAGGCGGATGCTTTCCAGACGCTCGTATTGGGTGCCGTGCGATCGGTTTAGCTCGGCCAGGTTGGCGTAGCGCTCGTTGAGGAAGCCCTGCCAGCGGGCGTGGCTGCTGGGCAGGCAGATCCAGGTCCAGGGCGCTTTTTTCTTAAAGGCGAGCCAGTCTGTTTCTTTGACGCTGTCCTGGGCAAAGGGCAGACGGTAGAGGGGTGCGTCGTAGGGAAATTGGAACTGGCCGGGGTAATACTGCGTTTCGTCGTAGCGCTGGTTGACGGCGGCCAGGTCGCCGAATTGGGCGGTGAGCCATTGGTTGTAGGCGGCGAGGACCTGAAAGCGGTATTTGCGGTAGAACATGCGCACCAGGGCGATGCGTTTGGCGCGGATTTCCTCGTCGATAAAGCGTTGTAGATCGGCGGCCCGGGCGTCGTCGCCGGGTTGCACCTGGTGGCCGGTGAGGTCTCTAAAGGCGATGTGGCGCTGACCGTGGATGCGGTTGTACACTTCGATTTCCTGGTCGTAGCGCTCGGAGGCGTACTTTTGGAAGAGGGCCGCGTCGTCGATGAGGTTGGACGGCCACATGGTGAATTTTTCGTTGTCGGCGTGGTTGGTCACCGACGTGCCCAGCATCAGCAAGAAGGGGTAGATCATGGTGAGGCCGCCCAGGCAAAGCAGGGCGTAGATGGCGCCCATGGCCAGGCTGCCGCCCGGGGCTGCGCCATTCTATAATTGGACATTAGCGGCATGTCTATGCCTCCCCCCCGGCGTCGGCCTTGAACTCGACCTGGCGCAAGATGCGCAATTGGTACACCGTGAAGCCGATCAAAAGAAAACCCAAAATCCAGGCGATGGCGGTGGCGTAGCCCAGTTTTAACCAGACGACAAAATTATAGAAGATTTCCAGGCCCATGATGTGGGTGGGTGCCTGGAGGAGGGGGCAAGTGGCGATACAGAGATATAAGGAGCGCACCGTTGTTATTTAATTACTCTGCTGCTGGATGATTTGTTCGGCGACCTGGAGGTTTTTGCGGATTTCGTCGTTATCGGGGGCGAATTGTAATGCTTTTTCGAACGCCCTGGCGGCTTCTGGGTATTGCTTGTGCAGCAGGTGGACGTTGCCGGTGCTGTTGTGGGCCTCGGCGTGGGTGGAGTCGATGGCCAGGGCGCGGGCGAACATTTGCAGGGCGGCGTCGAGGTTTTGGGTGCGCAGGTAGATGTTGCCCAGGTTGTGATAGGCGGCGGCGTACTGGGGGCTGAGGGAGAGTGCTTGTTGGTATTTGAGGGCGGCGCGCTCGTATTGCTGGCGCTGGCCGTAGAGCACGCCCAGGTCGTAGTAGCGGCGGGGGTCGTTGGGGTTTTCCAATAGGGTGAATTCTAAGCTTTTGATTTGTTTTTCTTCTTCTTCCAGACGGGCGAAGGTTTCCAACGATTGTTTGCCCTTGTCGCGCTCGCCCAGACGCATGTAGACGTTGCCCAGGTGGAAGTGGGGTTCGGGCCTGAAGGGGGCGAGGGCCACGGCTTTTTCGAGGACGTCGCGGGCTTCGGGGTAGCGCTTTTGCTCAAAGTAGAGGCCGCCCAGACCGCTGTAGCTCCTGGCCAGCTGGGGGTTGAGGGAGAGGGCGCGCTGGAAGGCGGCTTCGGCGGCGGCGTGGTCTTTGCGCTTGACGTGGGTGCTGCCCAGGTTGTTCCAGATTTCGGCGCGAGTCGAGTCTGCTTCTAGGGCGCGTTGATACATTTCAACGGTTTTTTCGTGGTCTCCTTGGCGGGAATAGAGCAGGCCCAGGGCGTTGTAGGAGGGCACGTGCCGGGGGGCTATTTCTATAGCCCTTAGAAGGTTGGCGAAGGCCTGGTCGTATTGTTTGAGGCGGATGTGGATGCCGCTGAGCTGGTAGTGGGCGTCGACGTAGTCGGGTTTGAGGTCTACGGCTTTTTGGTAGGCGGTAACGGCTTTGTCGAGGGCGTCGTATTCAAAGTAGGCGTTGCCCAGGTTGTAGTGGACCTGGGGCACGGTGGGCATTAGTTCGCGGGCTTGCTCGTAGGCGGCGATTGCCTCTTTAAAGCGCCGCTGTTTTACATGGTTTAAACCCTGTTCAAAGAAGTAATGGCCCATGTTTTGGGTGGTGTTGGCGGCCGGCTGTTTTTGGGGCGTTTCGGTGCAAGCCCACAGCGACATCGCCAACCCGATGAGGAGTGATTTGCGGGGGTGGATCATTGCGCCACCTCTTCGCGCACCGTGAGGAATTGATCGGCCGCCAGCTGCGACAGTTTCTGCACGGCGCCGCTGGGCCAGCGGATTTCCACTTCGTCGACCTGGGTGCGCTGGCCCAGGCCAAAGAACAGGCGGGGGTCGTGCTGCGACAGGTAGCTGCCGCCGCTGCGCACTTCGGCTATTTGTACGAGGTCGCCGGCGGTCAGGCGCACCCGGGCGCCGATGCCGCTGCGGTTGCTGCGCCGCCCCAGGGTGCGGATACTGATCCAGTGTTGCCGGTTGCCGCCGTCGTTGCGCAGCAGGGCGGCGCGGTCGTTGATGTTGACCAGGGCGATGTCGAGGTCGCCGTCGTTGTCGCAGTCGCCCACGGCCACGCCGCGGCTCACCTGGCGGGGGGCCAGGCCCGGGCCGGCCGTGTGGGTGACGTCGGTAAAGCCGTGGGCGTCGTCGTTTCTGAAGAGCTGATTTTGCTGCGGGTAGGTGGAATTTTCAAAGAGTTCGACGTTGTCGTCCATATGGCCGTTGGCGGCAAAGAGGTCCACGTCGCCGTCGTTGTCGTAGTCGAAAAAGGCCGTGCCCCAGGCCAGTAAGGGCAGCGAAACGTCGGCCAGTGCGGTCGCCGTGGTGGCGTCTCTAAAATAGCCGTCGCCCTCGTTGTGGTAGAGGGTGTTGGTCTCCAAAAAGAAATTGGTGACAAAGATGTCTAGGTTGCCGTCTTTGTTGTAGTCGCCCACCGCCACGCCCATGCCGGCCTCGGATTTGCCCTCGCCGTTGTAGGCGGCGCCGGCCAGTAAACCTTCCTCGCTAAAGTGGCCCCCGGTATTGCGGTAGAGCAAGTTGGGGGTGCCGTCGCCGGCGACGTAGAGGTCTAGATCACCGTCGTTGTCGTAGTCGGTGAAAACGGCGCCCAATTCGCGTGCTTGCTGTTGCACCAAACCAACGCTGGCGCCGATTTCGACAAAGCGTCTGTCGCCCTCGTTGCGGTAGAAGGCATCGGGCTGGGTGGGGTAGCTCCACGGGGCGCAGTAGACGCGGATGTCCTGGCCGCGGTGGCAGGGCTGGTCGGAGCTGCAGTCGAGGTAGTTGGCGACGTAGAGGTCGAGGTCGCCGTCGTTGTCGTAGTCGCCAAAGGCGGCGCCGGTGCCAAAACCGTCGTTGGCGACGCCGGCCTTTGAAGCGACTTCGATAAAGTGTCCGTCGCCCTGGTTGCGGTAGAGCCGGTTGGGACCATAGGCGGTGATGTAGAGATCTACGCGGCCGTCGTTGTCGTAGTCGGCGG
>CAXGRO010000375.1:0-5938 GCA_964012055.1 uncultured bacterium | reverse complement strand
ACCCGGCCGTCGCCGTCGAACGCCAGTCCGGCGCCCACCAGGCCGAACCCGCCAGCGAACGCCTGGCGCAAATCGATTACGATTTGCACTGGGCCGAGCAATTGGCCGCCGTCGACATCGCCGTCGACGTCGACGCCCTGCAACGGGAACGCCAACAACTGGCAGCGGCGCATCCCGACACCAAGGTAAAACGACCCTACACCCCGCAGCGACTGCAAGAAATCCGCCAGCGCCAGACCTTTGTGCTGGAGCGCCTGGCGGAATTGGGCGCCATGATCGAATCGTGCCCCACCTCTAACTTGCGCCTGGGGGGCGTGCCCGACCCGGCTTCCCACCCCATCCACCGCTTCTTAAATTCCCCCGTAGGCCTGGCCGTTTGCGCCGACGACCCCGGCATATTTAACTCGCCCCTGGCCGCCGAAGTCGATTGGGTAGCACGGCACGCCGATCTAGACGACGATGCTTTGACCAAGCGCCTGGGAGACCCGCGCCGCTTTCGCCTGCAACGCCACCACTGATTCAAATATGTCCATCGCTGCTTTTTCCTTTTTTGCACTCCAAAGCCCCACTGACATTTATGTCTAACCCCACCCCTCCCGGACCGCCGCCCGCAGAAGACGGCACCGACCGCGCCCAGAGCCACATTGTCGACCTGGCGCGCGGCACCCTCATCAACTTGATCGGCAAGGCGGGGCGGTGGGCGCGCGCACTGTCCATTGTCGTCATCACCAATATGTTCGGCCCGGCGATTTACGGCCTCTACGATACCGCCTGGAAGGTCATCCTCATCGCCTATAAAATCGCGCGCGTTGGCCTGCACCGCAGCGTCACCGCGGAGGTGGTCAAGTACCGCGCCGACAACGACCAGCAGAGCGCTCACCAGATGATCGGCCGCGGGCTAGTCATCGGCCTGGCGGCCAGCATCGCCACCACCGTGGGCCTCTACTTTGGCGCCGACCACATTGCACCCTGGTTTAGCGATCGAATTACAGAACACCCCCAATTGGCTTCGGCCATCCGCATCATGGCCTGCTCGTTGCCTTTTATGGTGTTAGCTGTGATATTGATCGCCGCCACCTGGGCGCTGCGCATCATGAAATACGAGGTCTACGTCAACTCTATCGGCGGCCCCCTGTTTCTGCTGCTGGGCACCCTGGTCGCCGGGTTCTGCGGCTGGGGACTCAAAGGGCTGTCCACCGCCCCCATACTCATGGCCTTCGGCTTGTTCGCCCTCTCGCTCTTTTATTTTAAACACCACTTCCAATTGGGCGCGGCCTTGCGTCGACTGCGCGGCGGCGCGCCCTGGTCCAGGTTGACCCGTACGGCTTTTCCCGTCATGCTTTCGGACATGGTCAACACCCTGGTGGTGAGCCTGGACTCCTTCATGCTCATGAAAATGATTTCGTCAGAAGTCGCCGGCATTTACCTGGCCGCCCGTCAATTCAGCACGGTCATGAAAAAAATACCCCAGGCTTTTGACCCCATTTTTGCCCCCATTGTCACCGACCTCACCCACCGCCGCCAAACGCGCGAGTTGGAAGACAATCTCGCCTTTGTACTGCGCTGGATCTGTATCGCCACCCTGGCCTATATGGGACTGATTTGGGCGGGCGGCGAAACGCTCATGCGCGTATTCGGCCCCAAGTTCACCGCCGGCGCCACCATAGCCTGGATTCTCTGTCTCAGCACCATCGCCCTGGGGCTGACCATTCCCATGGAAACCTTGTTGATCATGTCGGGCTATCCTTACATTAACTTGATCAACAACACGATCTGGCTGGTGAGCATGGTCTTTCTCAACTACTGGCTCATCCCCATACACCAGGGCGTGGGCGCGGCCTGGGGCGTGACCATCTCTGCCTATCTGGCCGCGCTGGTGCGCCTGGCCCAGGCGCGTTACCTGCTGGGCATACGGCCGCTGCGCTGGTCGCTGCTCAAACCTTTTGTCGCCGCAGCGGCCGGGTTTGCGGCGGCCGAAATTTTCAAACGCATCGCCCAACCCCAATCGCCCTGGTTGCTGCTGCCCGAACTTATTATTTTTCTGATCTTCTTCTGCGCCGCGCTCTACCTGCAGGGCTTCGACGTGCGCGACCGCATGCTGCTGGACAAAGTGCGCCGCTACCTGCGCAAGCGCCGCGAAGGCAAAAAATCGGATCCGACCTAAACTGTAACAAGGAGAATAACTATGGCAGACGCCAAAGCGCGCATCGGCATCATCGGCTACGGCTACATCGGCTCCTACGTCTACGAGCAAATCACCACTCGCCCCGAACTGGGCCTCGACATCGCCTTCGTCTACAACCGCAGTCAGGACAAAGTGGCCGACCTGCCCGCCGAACTCGTGCTCGACGATTTGGCCAACTTCGCCGGCAAAGCGGCCGACCTCATCGTCGAACTGGCCCACCCCGCCATCTCGCGCCAGTGGGGCACCGCATTCCTACAACACACCGACTACATGCCCCTATCGCTGACCGCCCTGGCCGACGCCGAATTGGAAAACGCGCTCCTGCAAACGGCCGCGGCCAACGGCCACTGTCTCTATATCCCCCACGGCGCCATCGTCGGCCTCGAAGCACTCAACGAGGGCAAAGAAACTTGGGAAGAGGTCAAAATGGTCATGAAAAAACCGGTGCGCAGCCTAGACTTTAGCGACGTCGACATCGATCCAGAGAGCATTAACTCAGAAACCACCGTCTACGATGGACCGGCGCGCGGCATCTGCCCCCTCTACCCGCGCAACGTCAACTCGCACGCCGCCGTAGCCCTGGGCGGCATCGGCTTCGACCGCACCCACTCGGTGCTGATGGCCGATCCGGCCCTGGAAGTGTCGATCATCGAAATTGAAGCGCGCGGCCAGGGGGTGGAAATTCAGATTCGGCGCAGCAACCCCATGAAGGGCGTTACGGGGGTGTTCACCCTGGTGTCGACGCTGGCCAGCATCTGCCGCGCCAAAGCGCCGGGGGCAGGCGTACAAATCTGTTAAAACGATCTAACCCAAACGAGAAAACGATGAGAATTACCTTCCTCGGCACCTGCGCCGGCACCGAGCCCATGCCCAACCGCAAACACACTTCCTTTGTGATCGAGCGCGACGCAAAGGTATATTGGTTTGACGCCGGCGCCGGCTGTTCTTACACCGCCCACCTGCTGGGCATCAACCTGCTGGCCGTGCGCGCCGTATTTATCTCGCACACCCACATGGATCACATTGGCGGTCTGGCCAATGTGCTCTGGGACATCCGCAAGCTCAACGGGCGCCAGGCAGACCCGCAACAAAGCATGACGGGCAAAGACCTCGATGTTTTTATTGCCAACCTGGATGTCTGGCAGGGCATAATGCAACTCCTGCAAGGCACAGAGGGGCAATTCACCATCGATTTTAACCTGCGGGCACAGTCCTACGCCGACGGCTTGGTGTTCGACGAAGACGGTTTTAAGGTGACGGCCCTGCACAATCAGCACATGGGCGTGCCGGCGGCGGGCAGCGCCTGGATGTCGCACTCCTTCCTGGTTGAGGCCGACGGCAAACGCCTGGTTTTTTCGGGCGATATTAAGGACGTGAGCGAGTTGGCGCCGCTGCTCGACGACTGCGATTTACTGCTCGCCGAAACCGGGCACCACAAAGTAGAAGACATCTGCGCCTACGTCCGCGAAAAACCGGTGCGGCGCCTCGGCTTTTTGCACCACGGCCGCGCCATATTGGCCGACCCCCAAGGCGAGGCGCAAAAGGCGAAGCGCATTTTTGGCAAGCAAGCCTTCCTTGCCGAAGACGGCATGCGCATCGATTTGTGAAAATGAAAAAACTCCAACTCGGTTTCCTGGCCTCGCACAAGGGCACCAATATGCAGGCCATTATCGACGCCTGTACACAGGGCCGCCTGCGCGCCAAGCCGCGCACCGTCATCTGCAATAATTCGCAATCCGGCGCTATGGCGCACGCCCGCCGCCACGGCATTCCAGCCCACCACTTGAGCAGCCACACCCACCCAAATCCAGACGAACTGGACCAAGCCATACTCCAGACCTTGCAAAGATACGGCGTCGACATCGCCGTCTTGGCCGGTTACATGAAACGGCTGGGGCCAAAGACGCTGACAGCTTATCGCGGGCGCATCCTCAACATTCACCCCGCGCTACTGCCAAAGTTCGGGGGCAAGGGGTCTTACGGCGTTGCGGTACACAAAGCCGTGCTGGCGGCGGGCGAAACAGAGAGCGGTGCCACCGTACATCTAGTAAATGAGGAATACGACCAGGGGGCCATTCTGGCGCAGGCAAAGGTGCCGGTGCGGCCCGACGACACGCCAGCAATTTTAGCGGCGCGCGTATTGGCGCAGGAACACGTGCTCTACCCGGAAACGCTGCAAAAAATCGCCGCGGGAGAAATCGCCATAGAAGGCCTTTAGAAGTATCAATTATATGTTGCAATTTCTTATCCAGATCGACCGCCTAATCCCATCTAAATCTCTGTCCTTCCTCAATCGATGCGTTATATTATGGTCTCCAAACAAACGCAGCTACAATATCACCGACTGGCTCCGACCCTGTAACCACTCGCGTCCATAGGCACCGAAAGGAATACACCCCATGTCCGCCGCCCTCTACCCCGCCACTAAGTCCGACGTCGCGTACTACGCAGGAGAACGGCTTTATTCGCTACGAACAATTTTTTGACAAAGAAGAAATGGACGCACTGCGCCAGGCCATCGATCACGCCATTGCCGCCAAGCGCGACCGCATTGTGGTCGACGAAAACGGCGGCTGCAACTTCCACTACGCCGGCCCCAACCGCACCAACCAGCCGCGCCGCGCCTTCGCCGTCATCTACATTCCCAACTACGTCAACTTTACCGGCGGCAAAGACGCCGGCGGCGGCCCCTGGGACCACCCGCTTCACCCCACCCTATAAAACCAAAGGAACCCACTATGTCCACCGCGTTTGTTTTTCTGCCGCCCGGCGGCGAGCAATTGCAAAACTGGGCCGAGCGCATCGCCGCCGCCGTCCCCGAAATTGACCTAACCGTCTGCTCCACCCGCGAAGAAGCCCTGGCCGTTTTGCCCGGCGCCCGCGGCGCTTTTGGTTTTATGGACGCCGAATTACTCGCCGCCGCCACTCAGCTGGAATGGCTCGCCTGCCCCGCCGCCGGCCCCACCCCCAACTTCTACTTCCCCGAGTTGGTCACCAGCTCGGTCACCGTCACCAATACGCGCGGCATCTACAACGACCACATCAGCGCCCACATCATGGCTTTTGTTTTGGCCTTTGCCCGCGGCATGCACTACTACCTGCCGCAACAATTTTCCGGCGTCTGGCAAAAGGGCATCGGCGGTGGCGTCGGCGCTCTGGCCCCCGTTCACCTCCCCGACGCCAACGCCGTCATCATCGGCGTCGGCGGCATCGGCAGCGCCACCGCCCAGCACTGTTCCCACTTTGGCATGCGCGTCATCGGCATCGACCCGCGCTGCCCCGCCCCCCCCGACGGCGTCGACGAGCTCTACCGCCCCGCCGACCTAGACGCCCAGTTGGGCCGCGCCGACTTCGTCATTATCACGGCGCCGCAAACGCCGCAGACCGAAGGTTTTATGGACCTGGAGCGCTTGCGCAAAATGAAGGACACAACCGTGCTGATCAACATCGGCCGCGGCGTAACGGTAAAATTAGACGATTTGAACCGGGCGCTGCGCGAGGGCATTATTGGCGGCGCCGCGCTCGACGTTTTTGAAATCGAGCCGCTGCCCGAGGACCATCCGCTGTGGCAGGCGCCCAATTTTCTCATGACGCCCCACGTGGCGGGCGAAGGGCCTTATTTGGAAGACCGACGAGTCGATTTGTTGATTGAGAATTGTCGGCGTTTGGTGGGGAGGGAAGAGTTGAAAAATATTGTCGATAAAGAGAATTGGTTCTGAGTGGGCTTGTTGTGTCGGGGACGGCCGGTAGGGG
>CAXGRO010000374.1:0-5945 GCA_964012055.1 uncultured bacterium | reverse complement strand
CGCCAGCCTGGGCAGCAGCGAAGCGCGCCACGCCTCCGCAGCCCTGACCGCCATCGACAGCGCCGTCCAGGACATCATTCTCAGCACCGTATTGCAACACTTTGCGGCGGTGCGCTGCATCGCCGAAGAAAACACCCCGCTCAAACGCCGCTTCAAAGGCAGCAACTCGCCCTACGCCGTCATCCTGGATCCCATCGACGGCACCCTGCACTTTACTCGGGGCGACGCGCACTACCACATCTCGCTGGGGCTGGCGCATGAAGGGCGCATGCAGGCCGCCATCGTCGCCCGGCCCAGCGAAGATAAAATATTCACTGCCGTGCGCGGCCAGGGGGCCTATGTGCAGGTGGGCAAGCGCCGCGCCAAACGGTTGCGCCTGCCGGCGCGCCCGCGCACCAATAGGGCATTTATCTCCAGCAAGGCGCGAACTTATCAGCCGCTGGCCCGCCCACACCTGGAACCGCGCGAACATCCCATTGGCGCCGCCCTCGTCCTCACCCTGCTGGCAGAAGGGGAATTGGCCGCCTATATGACGCGACAGGTCGAAGTGTACGATGTCGGCCCGCCGTCGCTCATTGCCACAGAAGCGGGGGCGCGCTGCTCGCTGGGCAACGGCCGCGAGCCGCTCTATCGCAGCCGCCGCAAATTCGCCTATTATATAGGAGCGGCCAACGAAGAGACCGAACACTTTATGGACGACGTTTTGCGCCGCGGCAAAGGAAGGGAATCATGAGCCATACCATTAAAGGCGTGTTGCCCGTAGTGCACATGCCCTACCACGACGACCAGAGCATCGACTACGCCACCCTGCAAAAAGAAGTGGACTGGCTCTTTGACACCGGCGCCCACGGCTTTTGCCTGGCCCTGGTCTCGGACACCTTGCGCCTGACCGCCGCCGAGCGTTTGGACCTGCCCGCCAAGCTGGTGCAATTTGCCCAAGACCGCGGGCCCGTGGTCATCAGCGTCGGCGCCGAGAGCACCGTGCAAGCCTGCGAGTACGCCCGCGCCACCGGGGGCGCCGGGGCCGGCGCAGTGATGGCCATCCCGCCTCTGTCCCAGGGCTGCACCGAAAACGACTTACAGGTGTACTTTGAAGCCATCCTGGAAGCCGCCGGCACGCCCGTCTTTATCCAAGACGCCAGCTCCTATGTGGGCCAGGCCATGAGCCTGGATTTTCAGGCCCAATTGTTCGAACAATACGGCGACCGCATCCTCTTTAAACCTGAGGCCACGCCCCTGGGGCCGTGCATCTCCGCCCTGCGCGACAAAACCGGGGGGCGCGCCGCCATCTTTGAGGGCAGCGGCGGCCTGCTCATAATCGACTCGCACCGCCGTGGCATCACCGGCACCATTCCCGGCGTCGAATTGCTCGACGGCCTGGTGGCCCTGTGGAACGCCCTCGAAGCGGGGGACGAAGAGCGCGCCTACCAGCTCTACTACCCCATTTGCGCCATGGCCACTCTGCAAATTCAGGGCGGCCTGGACGGCTTTATCGTCACCGAGCGCTACCTTATGCAAAAGCGCGGCCTGTTTAACAACCAGGTCCACCGCGGCCCCTTGAGCTACCGCCTCGACGACGAAACACGCGCCGAAGTAGACCGCCTCTTCGCCCGCTTGCAGGACGCCCTTTGAATTCACTAACCAAAGGATAGCGCCCAAAAACAACTGCATCGCCAAATCTTTCAGCGCACACACTATGAGCGAATCCGTCCGCATCCAGTCCGTGCAAAGCCCGGTGATTCCCGACGTCGCCGCTCTCATCAAAGAGACCCCGGGCACTATTTCCCTGGGCCAGGGCGTGGTCCACTACGGCCCGCCGGCCCAGGCTTTTGAACGCCTGGCCGCTTTCGGCCGCACCGTCCCCGAAAACCACTACCACCTGGCCACCGGCTTGCCCCAATTGCAAGAGGTGCTGCAAGCAAAATTGCGCGCCGAAAACGGCATCAGCCTCGCCGCCGACCAGGTCATCGCCGTCACCGCCGGCAGCAATATGGGGTTTTACCACGCCCTGCTGTGCATCGCCGACCCCGAAGACGAGATCGTCATGATGTCGCCCTATTACTTCAACCACGAAATGGCCGTGGTCATGGCCAATTGCCAACCCGTGCTGGTGCCCACCGATGCCAACTACCAGCCCCAACCCGATGCCATTGCCGACGCCCTCACGGCGCGCACCCGCGCCGTTGTCACCATCTCGCCTAACAACCCCACCGGCGCCGTCTACGACCCAGATTCACTGCAGGCGATCAACCAGCTGTGCCGCCAGCGCGGCATCTACCACATCTGCGACGAGGCCTACGAGTATTTCACCTACGACGGCGCCCGCCACTTCTCCCCCGGCTCGCTGCCCGATTCCGCTTCGCACACCATTTCGCTCTACTCCCTGTCCAAGGCCTACGGCATGGCCAGCTGGCGCGTCGGCTATGCCGTCCTCCCCGTCCACCTGCTGCCCGCCTTTAAAAAGGTCCAGGACACCATCCTCATTTGCCCCCCGGCCAGTTCGCAAACGGCCGCCCTCGGCGCTTTGGAAGCCGGCCCCGACCACTGCCGCCAGTTCCTCCCCGGCATCGCCCGGGTGCGCCACCTGTGCCTGGAACGCCTGCGCGAATTGGGGCGTCTGTGCAATGTCCCCCGCTCCAACGGCGCCTTCTACTTGCTGGCGCGCATCGACAGCGACCTGCCGCCCATGACCCTGGTCGAACGCCTAATCCGCCAACACCAGGTGGCCGTCATACCCGGCACAGCCTTTGGCCTGGAGGCCTGTTACCTGCGCATCGCCTACGGCGCCCTCCAAGAAGAAACCGTCGCCCAGGGCATGGACCGGCTGATAAGCGGCCTGCAGGAGATTTTAACCTGACGCCGCACTGAGATATAATAACTTGACACTCACCTGCCGTTTGGCTACTTTAAAACTCATAAGAGTGGTCTGAATCCATAGAGGAATGCCCTAGAGGAAGTTTCCACATTAAATGTGGAACTTCGACAAAGTTTTTATCGGCATTCTGATGGGTTGGTCGCTCTTTTTTATATTAAGACTATGAAGTCCTTCCTCTACTTATGCTGCCTTGCCGCGTTCGGCGCCGTGGCCTCCCATGCCGGCGCCCAGGGACTGCAAATTGAACCGGCCGAAATGGACCTGGGCCCGGTCAAAACCGGCGCCCAAAAGAGCGCCGTGCTCGCCATAAAAAACCTCGATTCCGATGAGGTCGAAATCCTGGTGACAATTGAAGGCGCTGCATTCTCGGCCGCCCCCACCAGCCTCAACCTGCCGGGCGGCGGCGCCGGCCAAGTAGACGTCACCTTCAACGCCGGCGCCGTGGGCGAATACCAGGGTCGGTTGCTCCTGCAGGTCAAAAGCTTCTTAAAAACGGACGAATACCCTGTGCCACTGCGCGCCGCCGCGGCCGTGGCGGCGCTGCGCATTTCCCCCGACCCCAATCAGGGCATCGACCTGGGGGCCGTAGTGGCGGGCCAGACGGCGCGGCAGAGCTTGGTGCTGCACAATTTGGGCGAGATCCCCATTGCGCTGGAAGACATCGCCTGGGCCGACGACTCAGACGCCTTCCAATTGGCGCAAACCGACGCAGACACCTTGGCGCCCAAAGCAAAATTAACCCTCGATATCGACTTCAGCCCCGCCGCCGGCGACACCTACCACAACCGCCTCGTCATACGCTCGGCCGACCTCGACCGGCCTCGCCTAGAGATCGCTTTACAGGGCCAGGGCCTGGCGCCGCGCGCTGCGTTCTCGCCCCTGCCGCAGGTGGGCCTAAACTTCGGCAACCTCGAATTGGGGCAGCGCCACACCCTGGATCTGACGGTGCTCAACCAGGGACAGGCCGATCTGTCTTTGCAAAAAGTGGAAATCACCGGCGGCGCTTTTTCCGTCTCCTGGGACTCCACCCAAACCGCGCCGCTGCCGCCCGAGCAGCGTCAAACCGTTCCCATCGCCTTCCGCCCGCGTTACGAAGGCCGCGCCAGCGGCACCTTAACGGTCGCCACCAACGATCCGACATCACCCCAAGTCGACATACTGCTGGAGGGCACGGCCCAGCAGAGCCCGCCGCAAATAGAAATCGTCAACCGCGAAGGCACTAACTTTGGCAACGTCGCCATCGGCAAACACAAGCGCGACTACCTGGTGTTGGGCAATAGGGGCGGCACGCCTTTTAAGGTCAACCTAGACTTCCAGGGCGAAGCCCACAGCGAATTTGAACTGGAAAGCCCGTCCCTGCTTTTGCAGCCGGGCGAATTCGCCAAAGTGGAGCTGCTGTTTCGGCCCCGGGAAATCGGCAACCGCCGCGCCCGCCTGCTAATAGGCACTGAAGCCGGCGCGCGGCAGCTTGACCTCCACGGCGTCGGCAACTTCTTTGAACTGTCCCCCACCGCCCTTGATTTCGACCGCGTCGTGGTGGGCAAGAGCAACACCATCCAGAGCGAAATCGCCAACCTGGGCAACGCCGATTTCACCATCACCGACGTCACGTCGAGCCACCCCAAACTTTTTGCCGTCAAAGCCCAGGTCAGCCCCACCAATAAATACATTCTGCCGGCCGAAGGCCGCCGGCCCCTGCCCATCAGCATCACTTTTTTTCCCAGAGCACGCGGCGTCGCCAACGGCGTCTTGCAGGTACAGGGATATTGGGACGAAGCCTTTGAGGTGCGCCAGATCCCACTCAGCGGCACCGGCATCGCCGCCGACCTCGAACTGCACCCCTCCGGACCCTTTAACTTCGACTACGTAGTTTTGGGAGAAAAAGCGGCGCAAACCGTAATCGCCACCAACACCGGCGACACTGACCTGCGCGTCGAAGCCCACGCCGAGAGCGACGAATTGGCCGTCAAACCGGCCGTCTTCTCCCTGGAACCGGGGGGCAGCACCTCGCTCAATTTGCTGTTCTCACCCCAGGCCCTGGGCGCGCGCAGCGCCCGCGTCCGCCTCATCAGCAACGACATCAAAGAAAAAGCTCTGCCCCTGCAAGTGAAAGGCAAGGGCGCTCTGGACAACATCGACCTGGCCCAGGTGGTCTCCGTGCTCAAGTCGCGCAAGACCCAATTCGACACCCTCAAAGTGGGCTGGAACAACACCCCAATCGTGCTGCCCGACCAGACCAAAATAGACATCGTCTTCCACATCCCCCAGGCGCTGCGCCCGGCCCTGATCGGTCGCAAGTTCAACATCGAGTGGACCCAATTGGACGAGAACTACGACGAGCAGGGCGGCCCCAAACAGCTCAGCGTGCAAATTCAGGACGCCGGCGAGCAGCGTGTCTTGGCCGAGCAACTCAACCTGCGCCTGCTGGAAAAATCCAACAAGCGCGTGCGCCTCAAAATTTCCACCCAGAACCACCCCGGAGCGCCGGTTTACGCCGTCTCGCAGATTTTTGAAGCTGGCGGCTGGAAGTGGGAATTCGAAGCCAAACCGCTGGTCTCCTTCCTTTCCATCCGCCCGGGGCGCGATTACGTCGACGAAAACGGCCAGCTGGTCAAGGGACGCACCGAGCGTCTCATCGGCTTGCCGGGGCTGGCCTTCTTCGGCTGGCACAACTCCGAAAACCCCTCGGTCTCCGGCGTCCACCTGACCGCCATCGGCAACGTGCTGGAGGCGCTCTCCACCGAAAATTCCATCGCCATTTCGCTGGGCATCGCTCTGTCGTTTTACAAAGACCGCTTTATGTTTGGCTTTGGCCAGGACGTCTACGACCGCCGGCCCAAGGCCAAACGCAAGGGCACGCGCGACTATATAATGACGTTTAAATACTGGGGACTCAAGCTTTAATCGGGTGGGATGTGACCGTGAAGGACGTTGAGTTAACGTAGTGTTTTTCACGGAAGCTTGAAGCGCTGGCGGGTGGCGGCCTTGCCTCTGGTGCTTTGTGAGCCCCAGGGCGGCCTGCCCGGCCCAACAACCCCCACAGCCGCGTTGCGGCTGTGAGTTTCCGGCA
>CAXGRO010000373.1:0-5963 GCA_964012055.1 uncultured bacterium | reverse complement strand
TTCGTTTGGCGCCGGGGTTGACGGTATGTTGGTGCCGGCGCGCCACGCCTACACCCACGGCCGCGCCATAGAAGGCCTGCTGTGTTTTTACGAGGCGACGGGCGCGGAAGAGGTGCTGGCCGAAGCCGAACGCCTGGCGCAGTTCCACTTTGCCCACACAGTGAATGCGGACGGCAGCCTGGCTGCGGGTTGCGGCCACCACACGCATTCCTATCTCAATACTATACGAGGTCTGCTACTTTTGGCGGGTTTGCAGGGGCGTCGCGACCGCCTGGACATCGTCTACGCCACCTATAAGGATGCCGTTGCGCAGATGATAACCCGGTCTGGTTTTATCACCCACGATCTGGGCAGTACATACGGCGGCGACATCGCCTCGGCCGGCGATGTCGCCCATATTGCCCTGCTCTTGTGGAATCACTTTGGCGAGGCGCAATTACTCGACGACGTCGAACGCATTGTGCGGGCGCGCTTGCTGCCGGCCCAGGTGCTGGCGCCCATGCCGCTGCGCCCCAAGGAAGATACCGAGCGCGACTGTCACAGGGACCTGGGGGCGCGTTTTGTCGGGTCGATTGGCGGCGATGTGGGGCACGTGAAGGGGCAGACGTGCGTTACGGATTATACGGCGGCGGCGACCCATTCGTTAATCGAAGTTCTCAATCGCGTGGTGGATGTCGACGATACGCGCGTGCGGGTTAATTTTCATCTGGATTGCGATACGGCTGCGGCCAGCGTGCGCTCGGGGCGCGATGGGGCCGCAGCCCATGTGCGCGTGCGCCTGGAGCCGGGCCGGGAATTGCTGGTGCGGGTGCCCGGTTGGGTGGAGGAATCGACGTTGAAGGTGCGGGTTGCAGATCGGCCCGTGGAGCCCAGGTTGCGGGACGGTTTTCTCGTCGTAGAGGCAGGGGGTGGGCCGCAGCAGGTCGACGTAGATTATTCTTTGCCGGAGTGCGAAATAGAGGAAGTGTGGCGCGACGAATTTGCCACCCGAGAAAAGGCGATCTTTAAGTGGCGCGGGGATGAAGTTTATGGAGTGGATCCGGTTGGCGATTATTTGGAGCCTTTTGCCAAGAAGTGTGGGTGAGTAAGTAGGGATATGGAAAATTGAGAAAAGGAAAGATGGATCGAATAGATCGAGTAGTTGAGCAAATGGACAGATATCGCTGGCCTCGATTTTTCTGCGGCCGCTCTAATGCAAAGGATCTAATCCATGTCCACAGCTGAACAATTTATCGACGAATTCGACGAGCGCGGTTTTGTAATCGTGCGCAATTTATTAGAGATAGAAGTGGTGGCCGGTGCGGTGGCCGAGTTGGAGGCGTGGGTCGAAAGGCGGGCGCACCAATGGCATGCTGAGGGTTTGATTGAAGATGTTTGCGACAACGAGCCTTTTGGGCGCCGGCTGGCCTGTTTACACCAGCAGTTTGCCGACGCGTCACTCGCCAGCGGCACCCTGCGCCGGGAGTTGCACTGGCCCGGCATGTTTGGCCTGTTTTTTCATCCGGGGGTGCTGGACCTGGCCGCGCTCATCTTGGGCCCGGAGGTGCGCCTCTACCCCAATTATTCAATTCGCCCCAAATTGCCGCAACACGAGCCCTCCAAAGTGTTGTGGCACCAGGACGCCGGCTACACTCAATCGGGTTTGCACGGCAGCGATGCCAACGCCGGCGAGTTGCGGGCCGACCAATTGCGCATGGTCAATGTGTGGTCGCCGCTGGTGCCGGCGCGGGTGGCCAACGGCTGCATGAAGTTTGTGCCGGGTTCGCACAAACTGGGCCTGGTAGCGCACGAGCGCCGCGAATACTACCTCGAAATCGCCCGGCAAGACCTTGACCCCCACCTGGGCGCTGCCGTCGACATTGAGTGCGATCCGGGCGACGTCGTACTGTTTTCCAATATGATCTTCCACATGGGGCAGGACAACAACACCAACGAAGTGCGCTGGAGCGCCGATTGGCGCTACCAGGACGCCACCCAGTCCACCCTGCGCTCCGAGCGCGGCCACCTGGCGCGCAGCCTGGCGCATCCCGATGAAATTGTGCGCTCTGCCGCGCAGTGGGCGCAGCTGAGTTTTGTTTAATTGCCGCGCGCTCGACGGATTTTACTCCGGGGTTTTGCGGTCGATTTCGGCGAGGTTGTCTGCTAATTGATGCAATCTCGCTGTGGCCGCCTGGTGCTGGGGATTGAGCGCCGTGATCTGGCGATAATATGCCTGTGCTTCCCGCCATTTTTCTGCCGCACTATCTCTATTATCGACCGCCATTTCCCGTTCTCCTTGCAGCAGCAAGATGTCCGCCAGATCGTGAAGGTAGTTGACTTCTTGCGTGTTGAGGGTGTGGGCCTGGCGCACGGCCTTTTCCGCCTCGGATAGTTTGCCCAAGAGCAAATGCGCTATCCCCGCGGCATAATAATGGGCGGCCTTATGCGGTTCCAGGTCGATCGCCTTGTGGTATTGCCGGATGGCCGCCTCGTATTTTTTTTGTTGGGCGTACAAGCCGCCGAGGTTAAAATAGGCGGTTGCATAATCTGGATGGGCGGCGATGCTTTTTAAAAGGATGGTTTCAGCGGCTTGGTCTCGTCCCAGCGCCCGGTATATGCTACTTAGATTGTTGAGCGCTTCTTTGTAGGTGGAGTCAACTGCCAAAACGCGTTCAGTCTCTTCCAGAGCTTTCTGGTTATAGCTCTGTTCCTCCTTTGCCCCTTTGTGGCGCAATGCCAATTTGTAATATATCGTGGCGCGATTTGTTCGCGCTTTAAGGTTCAGCGAATCGTGCTGCAGCGCCTGCTCGTAAGCAGCCAGGGCCGTTGCCGTTTGCTGCTGGCGTTGCAAGAGGTCGGCCAGATTGTTCCAGGTGGCCTCGCTGGCAGGATCGAGTTCGAGGGCCCGGCGGTACATCTGCTCTGCTCTGGGCAGTTGCTGTTGTCGGGTGTGGAACTCACCCATAAAATTGTAATCGGCCAGCCAGTACCTCGTTGCTCTGTCGCCGCTGTCGAGCAAGGCCTGGAGCCTATAAGTGATCCTTTCTGCTTCTAGCTGGTTGGAACGGGAGACGTACAGGTCGCGCAATTGCGCGTAGAACGGCACCCATCCGGGCCTGACTTTCAGCGCTTGGACATACAGCGCTAGGGCGGCGCTGGTGTCGGCAGATGCCAGCAGCACCTGGCCCATTCCGTCCAGAGCGCAGAGTGATAGGGGGTCTATGCCGAGGGCCTGGCGATACGACTCCAGTGCCTGGTGGCGCATGCCCGTGCGCTGGTATAGATCGCCCAATGCCAGGCGCGGCGGAAGCCACTTGGGTCTCGCTTCGACGCTGGAACGCAGGTGCACTTCGGCTCCCGTCAGGTCGCCGCTATGCAGACGGGACAGGCCGTGGCGGTAGGCGTCGATGGCCGGGTTGGTCAGGAAAACGCTGTGGTCGAGGAGAAAGTTTGCCATTTGGCGCGCCGCCAGCTGGTGGCCCGCCGGGCTGAAGTGCAAATCCTGGATAATGCTCAGGTAGAGATCGGCGGGGCGGTCGGCGGCGGCAAAGGTGTCCAGCAGGTCGAGGTAGTTAATCTGGCGCTCGGCGCAAAATTCGCCGATCAATCGATTGGGCTGAGGTAGGTGCAGCGGTCCCAGGTCTGCTTCTTCCACATCCAATAGCTCCAGGGTCCGCCGCCAGTGCGCTGGATCGACCTGATTCTGCGAGGGCAAAATGGCCACCGCGAACTCGGCGCCGTCGGCCTCGACCGCGTAGCGCATCTGGGCGATGCAGTCCAGGGTCAAATTCCGAGTTAACTCAATCAAGGGATGGGCGCGCCGCTGGTAGGAGCCGATCTCGTAGAAGTAGTAGCGGCTGTCCAGGTCCAAGAGCCACAGGTCGCTGGTCCACCGACCCTTGGCGCGGGCGTAGCGCGCACCCAGCAGGCGCGCCAGCAGCGATTTTTGCTGCAATGCCGCCGCCCAGCCCCGGGCCGGTTTGGGCACGATGGCCCCCGACAGCGGATCGCGCAGCAGGGCGCGGTGTTGGTCGCGCAGAAAGGGGTCGGGCGCGTCTTTGTATTTTTGCACCAGCGCTTGGGGCACAAGGACTGGGTTGAGGTCGCCGCCCCGCTGGGTGCCCACGGCGTTGTCGCGGAAATCGTTGCCGACAAAAAAACACAGCACCACCACGTCGGGCTGCAGGAAGGTGCCGTGGTAGCGGTAATAGGCCAGTTGCTGGAAGGTGTTGTAGCCGTCGACGCCGCCGTTGATGGCCAGGATGTGGGGCCCCCAGGGCGTCTTGCAGCAAGCGGCCGGTCTGGACCACAAAGGTGTCTTCTTCGGACAGGTCACTGGCGATGGTGAACGAATCGCCGATGAACAGAACGCGGCGCTGTTGCGGTCGGCGTGGGCCCGCCTCGGCGCCGCGCTGGCCGGAACTGTTTATGCGCAGGACATAGGGCTGGCCGTAGGGGTCAACGCGCTCTTGCCGGGTGCCTTCCCGGGGGAACCAGCGCAGGGCGTAGTCGCTGCGCATAAAACTGCGCGCGCCCTCCGGCGCCGGGCCGCCAGCGGCGCCAGGATCTGGCCACAGTCGCAGCCCCACTTCGAGGAGTCCTCCCACCAGCACTAGGCTGACGCCGGCGAGCGCGATTTGGGACGCCCATTGTCGCACAGTTCTTGCCGTCATCTGGCCTCACACGCTTTCCAGATAGGTCCAGAGTTCGTCAAAACGCGCGCCGATGATGGGCTGGTGGCGCAGGATGGAATCGATGTTCCGCTCTGCCATATAACCGGGAACGAATGCCAAACCGCGGCGCAACTGCTCGCGCGAAAGACCAATGGCCGCAGGGCGCACGCGCACCCGACAGCGCTCGAGCCAGTGCACCAGCTTTTGCGGCGCCACTTGGGATTGCCAGGCGATCATGAGGGCGCCCAGCGCCACCAATTCTCCATGTACCCAGCTGTGGTCGTGGAGCTGTTCCAGCGCCAACCAAAAGGGGTGGTCGCCGCTGGCCGCCGCCGCCGGCAGGGCGTGGCCGTCGCGCTGTTGTAGCGAGGACACGATGTGCTCTACGCTGGCGGCGGTGAGATTGCCCTCCTGATCCAGGCTTTGCTCAAAACCTCGGACCAGATTTTCGAGGTATTCTTCCAGGTCGGCGGCGGCCTCGCCGTCTAAGGGCGGCCCGGATTTTTGTTGCGCCCGCCAGCTCCATTCGGCAACGCCGGCGTAGATGCACAAAATATCGCCCAGACCCGCAGTGTTGAGGTAGTGGGGGGCGGCCAGCAGCACGTTGGTGGCGACCAGAACGTAGGCGCAGTCGACCCAGGGCCAGTCGGCGGCGCTGCCGATAATTTTGCGCCCCTCCCAATTGGCCACCACGCCGTGGATGATGGCGCCGGTGGAGGCGATGGTGGGCACCAGGATGAGCGGCACTGCTTTGTCGAGGGCGACAAATTTGGAGGCGTCGAGCGCGGTGCCGCCGCCCAGCCCGACGACCAATTCGATGTCGTCGGGCAGTTGCCGGCTCAAATCTCGCTGGTGCTGCGAATCCAGCCATTGGGCGTGGGCGATGCCTTCGGGCTGGCGCGTTAGGGACGGGCGCGCCGCGCTCAGAGCGCTGGGGCTGGTGACGATGCCGTAGCGCGGCCAGTGGGCGCTGTCGCGTTTTAACAATCCGCTACCGTAGCGGATGTCTAGGGCGGCGGCGGGTTTGGCGTTGGTGCCGCCGGTCCAGCCGCGGTTAGACAGAGTCATAAGGCGGTCGCTTTCTATTGGGACTTATGAGAGTTCGATTTCCAACTCCGCCAGTTCGGCTTCGCTGTAGACGGCGGCAAAGGCGCTGTCAGTCGGTTGCCCGTTCTCTATGAGGGCTTCACAGGGCGGCGGCAGTTCCCAACCGTCCAGCTCTTCGCGCCGCACCAGGTTGCCGTCGCGCTCCAGGACCGAGTAGAAGGGCAGCAGGAACATAGTCAACTTTTCCATCAGGTCGTCGCCGCT
>CAXGRO010000372.1:0-5981 GCA_964012055.1 uncultured bacterium | reverse complement strand
CAGCCACATAGCCAATTACGACATCGGCGCCGGCGCCACCATCGCCGACGTCGGCACCCTGGCCACCAACCCGGGGGCCACCTTTGGCAACGGCGTGGAGTTGGAAACCATCAACGAGGGCGGCGGCCGCGAAGTGCGCATCTTTGCCGAAATGTCGAGCCAATTCGCCTACCTCTACGGCATGCACCGCTACCGCCCCCAATTGATCGAGCGCCTAGAGGCCATGGTCGAATCTTACACTGCCGCGGCCCAATCCGACCGCGGCCGCATAGGCGAGGAAGCCGCCGTCACCCACAGCGCCGAAATCGTCGACGTCAACGTGGGCGACCAGGCGGTCGTCGCGGGCGCGGCGCGCTTGCGCAACGGCACCGTCCTCAGCGAGGCAGAGGCGCCGGCGCACATCGGCGCTGGCGTCATGGCCGAAGACTTCATCGTCGGCGAGGGGTCCAGCGTCGAGGACGGTGTTTTTCTCAGTCGCGTCTTTGTCGGCCAGGGGGTGCAATTGGGCAAGCAATTCTCGGCGGAAAATTCGCTCTTTTTTGCCAATTGCGAGGGCTTTCACGGCGAGGCCTGCTCCATTTTTGCCGGGCCCTACACCGTGACGCACCACAAGAGCACCCTGCTCATCGCCGGCATCTATTCGTTCTATAACGCCGGCTCGGGGACCAACCAGAGCAACCACATGTACAAGCTGGGGCCGGTGCACCAGGGCGGCGTCTTGCGCGGCAGCAAGACCGGGTCGTTCTCCTACATGCTGTGGCCCAGCGTCCTGGGGCCCTTTTCGGTGGTCATCGGCAAACACCTCAACAACTTCGACAGCGGCAACTTGCCCTTTTCCTACATCACCGACGAGGGCGGCGAAAGCTTCCTCACCCCGGCCATGAACATGGCCACCGTGGGCACGGTGCGCGACGGCGACAAATGGCCCACCCGCGACCGGCGCCAGGCGACCGTCAAACGCGACCTCATCCGCTTTGAAATCTACAGCCCCTACCTGGTGGGCCGCATGATGAAGGGCGAGGCGGCGCTGCAACAGCTCAGCGCCGCCTCGCCCCGCGAAGTGGAACAGGTGCGCTACAACGGTGTGCTCATCAAACGCCTGCTGCTGCGCACCGGAGTCAAAGCCTACCGCAACGCCACCGAACTCTACCTGCGCGACCGCATTGTCCAACGCGCCGCCGCCGCTTTAGAAAAAGGCGATAAGGCACTGCGCCGCGCCCTGGCCGAACCCAAAGACGGCATCTACAGCCAAGACTGGGCCGACCTAGCCGGCCTGCTCATCGGGCGGGTGCGGCTCGACAATATCTGCGCTGCCATCGAAGCAGGCGACATCGCCACGCCCCAGGCCTTCCAGAGCGCTTTTCAAGAAGCTTGGGAGAAGTACGAATCAGACGAATGGAGCTGGGTGCGCCGCACCTTTCTCGGCCGCACCGGCAAATCGGTGGACGATTTGAGCACCGCCGACATTACCAATCTCAAAGCCGAGCGCGACAAAGCCGAGGCCACCAGCATCAAGAAAGTGCTGGCCGACGCGGAGAAGGAGTTTGACCAGACGGCCATGATCGGCTACGGCGGCGACGGCGACGACGCCGACCGGGGGGCCGACTTCAACGCGGTGCGCGGTGATTTTGCGGGCAATTCTTTTGTCGAGCAAATGCGGCAGCGTCTCGACGCGGCGGAGCAGTAATGCGCCCCGCCGCGCCGCGGCACTATTTGATGCCCAATAACTCCACCTCAAAAACCAGCGTGGCCCCGCCCGGGATGCCCGGCCGGCCGCCGTCGCCGTAGGCCAAGTCGGAGGAGATCACCAGGCGCGCCTTGCCGCCCACCTTCATCAACTGCAACCCCTCGGTCCAACCCGCAATCACCTGGTTGAGACCAAAGTCTATCGGTTCGTTGCGCTGCACCGAACTGTCGAACACGGTGCCGTCGATCAGCGTGCCGTGGTAGTGCACGTTGACATTGTCCGTCGCTTTGGGTTGCGCCCCGGTGCCGGCTTTTATTTCTTGATACACCAGGCCAGATGCGGTCTGTACTGCGCCTTCTTCGGCGGCGGCTTTTTGCACGTATGCCATCCCCTTGTCCTTATTGCGTTGCAGCAACAGCTGCTGAATTTTGGGACCGTATTCCGCCACCTGCACAACCGGCTCGTTGCCCAGGATGCCATCCTCCAGTCCCCTGTGGACAAATACAACCTCGTCCGCTTCGACCAACGCGCCTTTCAGCTGTCCGGCGAGAATTAATCCAAAGCCGTAGCAGATGTCATCCACCCCTTCGCCCTGGCCCACCTTGGTGGAATCGGCGCTGCGCTCCTGGACCAGCGCCTGAATTTTGGGACCGTATTCTGCCATTTTTTCAGGCTCCAGTTCAGCGTCCATCCCCTCTTTCATACCGCGGTGTATGACGTCGATTTCCGCTTTGTTAAACATGCCTTTGAGCCCCTGGGAAGCGATAGACAGACCAATGGCATACAGGGTCTTTTCGTCTTCGCTTTCGACTTTGGATTCGGAACCGCAGCCACCCCAGACAGAGATAGCCAGCAAGGCGAGCGCCAGGTACAAAATTTTCATGATTTGCTCCCGTGGAATAAATGAACGGCCACACGCACTGCGTCGAGAGGGGTGGGTAATTCCCGGGAACAGAACACCTGGCCAAAGTGAATAGTAATCTCATCGAAGGTATCCACAAAGAGGGAAAAAGGCAAGGATGGCCCCGCCCCCTACAAAGCGGCGGATCGCTTATAAAAGAGGCCGACAAACGCGGAGTTTGCCGGCTTCTTTTATAAGAAAAAATAAGCTTCTATTCCAATTAAATTACCACAGAAAAACAAACAACAAATAACACACCACAACCATATAGATGGCAATTAATATGCCCGGCCGTTTGTACCATGGCAGCCCCCCTTCGGGTACCGCAAAGGGATACTCCGGCCTGATGGGCGCTTCCACCAGCGTCTTCTGCAACCACGTACCGGCCAGCGCCCGCAATCGCTGCCCCATCAATCCACGCAACTCTTCCACCTTCTCGTGGCGCGCGTAAATCAGCCCCTTTAATTCCTCCTCAGTAGTGCGCCCGCGCTGCAGGTCGATAATCTTGGAAGCCACCACCATGCTCACCGCCGGCAATATTAAATTCCACATATACGTCCACCAGGTGTTCCAATACCACAGCGGCAGGGGCCAGTCGTAGGCCTCGGCAAAGATGGCCGAAAAGCCGTAACCCAAACCGACAAAAAGCCCCACGGCGCCGGTGGCGCGGTGCACTCTGGTAAATATGCCCATGAGCATCACTGTCATCAGCGGCACGGCAATGGCCCCGGTCAAACGCAAATAGAAAAACAACATGCCCTTCTCGCCCAAAAAAGGCACGTAGAGAAAACCCAGGGCAATGACAAAGGGCACCGATATGCGACCGACGCGGGTGTAGTGCGCGTCCGAACCGTCTTTCACTATGAAGCGGGCGTAAATGTCGCGCACAAAAAGACTGGAGATGCCAATGCCAATGGAATCAAAGGTGGAAAAACCCGCCGCGATCAAGCCGGCCAGCACCAAACCAACCAGACCGGCCGGCAAATAGGTCTTGAGCAGCAGCGGATAGGCCCGGTCTATTATTTCCAAATCGGGAAAATCGGCGCGCGCCATAGGGCCCATGCTCACATTAAACCACAGGCATATGGACGTGGCCACACTGGCCACCAGAACGGCCATCTTAAAGTCCCACTCCGAGCGCGCCCCCAAAAAGCGAATGGCCTCGTACTGGTTGATTACCGCATAGGTGGTTAATACCACAATAAAACCCAGCACCACCACAAAAACGGGCACGCCGTCGGGCGCGTAACCGCCCACGTGCATCAACTTATCGGGCAAATTTTCGTCCAGCGCCGCCAGCTTTTGTTCGAGCCCGCTCCATCCCCCCACCTCAAACCACACCACCCCCCAAAGCACAAAAGAAGCGACGATCATGGTAATGCTCTGCAGCGCGTCGGTGACCACGCCGGCCTGCAGCCCGCCGCGCACCAGATATGCCACCGCCAGTGCCGCCATGCCCACCACCAGCATCCAGCTCTGTGCCGGGCTAAAGTCGGCCACCACTTCGAGCACTAAAAAAAGCGAAAAGTAGATATTGCCCAGCACATTGGTGCGCGACTGAATATTGATGAGCACCGCCAGCACCCGCGCCGTGGGCCCAAAGCGAAACTCCAGCCACTCGGCATTGGTAAAAACCCCGGAGCGGTACATGGGCACAATGACAAAAAAACTGAGCACCCCCCACCCCACCGCAATGCCCAACCACCACTGCGTCAACTGCGACAAACCCAACTTGTAAGCCCCGCCGACAATGCCCACGTAGTCGCCGCTGTCAATCGCCGTGCCAAAAGCGGAAAGCCCAATAATCCACCAGGGCATGGACTTGGCGGCCAAATACCAGTCGAAACTGTCCCTATTGCCCCTGTGGGCAAATAGGCTGTACAGCACAATGCCGCCGTTGATGCAGAAAACGATGATCCAGTCGAGATTAGTCATGAAATACGCGTATGACTACTTAACCGCCGGCAGATGATATCCGTCTTTCTTCACTTTAATTTTTGCCAACGTCCCCTTAGTATCGGGCCCCCCGCCGCCGTACGTAACATAGAGCGTCTTGCTCTCCTTGCCGTGACCAAAAGCCACATTAGTCGGCACCTCGGGCGTGGGAATGCGGGCCAATTCTTTGCCATCGGGCGAATAGACATTAATCCCGTAGCGCGTCAAATCGCGCACCGCCACGTAGATATTGCCCTCCACGTCGCACACCAGGCCGTCGGGACCGTCTTCGGGCGCGTAGTCGACCAGCACCTCGCGGAAGGTCGCTGTACCGTCCAGCCCCAAATTGTAGGCCAGCAAAGCCATACGGCCCTTGTGCACGGGCGTCTCGGGGGGCATGCGGAAGATGGCAAAAATGCCGTTGTCGTTGCTCACCACGTAGAGCGATTTCTGGTCGGGGGACACGGCCACGCCGTTGGGTTTGCCGGCGTCGGTGATAATGCGCTCAATCGAGCCGTCCGGGTCGATGCGGTAAACGCCGTAGACCGACTGCTCGATGGGCTCGTGGCCCAAATACCGGGGGTCGCTAAAATAAATGCGACCCTTCTCGTCCAGCGATAGGTCGTTGGGCGCGTTGAAGGGGCGGCCCTCGTAGAGACCGGCAATGATCTCGGTTTTGCCGGTGCTTAAATCGGTGCGGGTGACGCGGCGGCCGCCGTAATCGGCGCCCTCGCAGGCCAAAAGGCGGCCCATGGCGTCAAATTTGAGGCCGTTGGACATACCGCTGGGCGAGCGAAAAACCGATGTTTCGCCGGTTTTGGGGTCATAGCGCATAATGTGGCCGGCCTGCATGCCCGACTCTTTGGTGAAAGTGATATCGCTAAAATAAACCGAGCCGTCCGGCGCCACGGCCGGGCCCTCGCTAAAAAAAGCCCCGTCGTAGAGCACTTCCAGTTTGGCATAGGGGTCTACGATACTGGGATCGCCGCTGTTTTTTTCGGCAAAGGCCCCGGCGCACATCAGGACGGTGCCGAGGGCGAGTGCAAAAAAGCGATGTGGACGCATACTTCCCTCCTTCAGTTTGATTTAATCGGCAGGACGATGGTGGCAACAGTGCCCTTGCCAACTTCACTTTCCAGGCGCAAAAAGCCCTGGTGTTTGCGCACGATATTATAACTGGTGGCCAGCCCTAAACCCAGGCCGACGCGGGCCTCTTTTTGGGCGAAGTTGGGCTCAAATATATGCTGCAGGCGATCTTTGGGAATGCCGCGGCCGCTGTCGGCGATCTCCACGTAGACGTCGGCGGCGTCGGCATAGGTTTTAATGCGAATGTGGCCGGCGCCAACAATGGCCTGCACGGCGTTCATCAGCACGTTCATAAAAACCTGGTTGAGCTCGCCGGGATAGCATAAGATAGACGGCAAGTCGCCGTAGTCGCGCGCCACGTCAATGCGGTCC
>CAXGRO010000371.1:0-5983 GCA_964012055.1 uncultured bacterium | reverse complement strand
GCCCTTGCGGTCGCGCGCCGCCAGCGCCGCGTGGCTGGCCGGCGCGCCGTAAATATCCTCCTGGTCAAAGAGGCTGTGCACCGTGAGCACGGGCACTTTGCGCGGGGCTTTGGCCAGCAGCCGGTCGAGGGCCTGGTCTTGCCAGTAGTCGTCGTAGGCGGGGTGCTCGAGCAGGCGGTTCCAGGCGGGCAGCCGATCGGCCCCGTAGCGCCGGCCCAACTCGCCGACAGAGCCGGCTTCGAGGACGGCCGAATAGGCATCGTAATAGCCCCAGGGGATGGTCTTGTTAGCGCCCTTGCTGGCCGTCTGGCGGTAGACGTAGCCGAGCATGACGGTGCGAAAAGCGCCGTGGTGATAAAAGTCGTCGCCCACCCAGCTGTCGACCATGGCGTTGACGGGGACGGCAGCTTTGAGGGCCGGGTGCGGCTCCAGCAGCGCCATGAGGGTGAGCAGGCCGTCGTAGGAAGCGCCGGTGATGCCCACCCGGCCGCTGTTGCCGGGCACGTTCTGCACCAGCCAGTCGACGGTGTCCCAGGCGTCGGTGACCTGGTCGATCTCGCCGCTGTTAAAGGGGCCGCGCGTCGGCATGGTCATGGTGTACTTGCCCTGGGAACCGTTGCGGCCGCGCACATCCTGGTAGACGCGAATGTAGCCGCCGCGCACCAAATCTTCGTCGGCGGCGGGCAGGGCCATGGCGATGTCGGGGCTGTTGTTGCGCGAGGCGCGCGAAGCCGCGTTGTAGGGCGTGCGGGTCAAAACGATGGGCATGGGGCCGGCCGCGTCGTTGGGAATGGCGATAATGGTAAACAGTTTGACCCCGTCGCGCATGGGCACCATCTCCTCCATGCGCGTGTGGTTGAAAGCTGAGGTGGCGGTCTTAAAGGTGCGCGGGATGTCGCCGCGAGTGATATCCTCAACGGCGGTTTTCTTTTTTTTCTTGGGCATGGCAGTCAGTGCTCCATACGTTATGGGGTGACTCTGTGACGACGCTCGTTAAACAAGGGCTGCGCCACCCGGCAATTGAGTGTTGCAGTGTTTCGCTTGACCGTCCTCAATCGGCCATCTTTTTATATTTTATAACAGCAGCCAACTCACCACAATAACTCCACAACGGATCTGCGCGCAAGAACCCGCCGTGAAACCCAACCGCCACACCCTCTTACTTTGGGGCCATTCTCTGCCTCGGCGCCGCCCTCTACCTGCCCGGCCTGACGCGCGGCGACAGCGATTTTGTCGTAGCCGAACGCGTCCAACAAGGCGTCGAACGCGACTTCTACCACTTCCACCCCGACGAAACGACCCTGGTGAGAGGGGCGCTGGACTTGCGCAGCGCGCTCGACCCGCCTCTCACCGTCCACGGCATGGTGCCGCTCTACATTTTGCGCGGCAGTTTGGAAGTGGTTGCCCTCTTTTTAGGGATAGACGCGCTCGACGCCCCGGCCGCGGTGCGGCCGGTCTATTACACGGCTCGGGTGCTGGCTGTGCTCTTTGCTTGTGTCCACATCTGGCTGGTGTGGTGGGTGGGGCGCTGGGTCTGATACACTTCCTCAAAACCGGGCATGATCACCCGAATATTGCGCACGTAATTGGCCGGGTTGGTCGAGCGCAACACCAGGTGAATGCCCATCTCCGGCCGCACCTCCAACTCGATGCGACCCGGCTGCCGGCCAACCACGGTGGCGTCCCAATCAAAGTGCAACTCGCCCTCCCCCTCGTAGAGCACCGTGTAGCGGCCGGCCGGATAGGCCCCTTCCGTCTCCAGTATCATCAATGTGCCGGCTTCCTGGTCGGCTTGCAGCGAGCGCACCCAGCCGTTTTCGTCCAGGTCCAGCAGCACCCCCGAGTCCCAGGTGAAGTCCGAGGGCCGGTGCGAAATCCACGGCCGCGACACCTTAAAAATGTCCACAAAGGTGAGCGTTTGGGCGTGATCGCTGACAAAGGTCAGGTTGATGCCCAGGGGGCGATTCGATTGGCTGAGGGCGGACGCGCTCCAGCCGATCAATAGGCTTATCGCTAAGGGTAAGAGCGAGTGCAACTTCTTGGCAAATCCGGTCATGAGTGGCCCCGTCTGTGGCACTTAAAACAATAATTTCTTACAACTTGGTATTAAATAATGTCGCCTAAAAAACGGGAGAAAACTGTGATGCGCATCACGCGAGACAAAATTTCGATTATTTATTGTGGCGAGGGCGACAAATGCGGCGGGGTGCGCTTATAGCAAGGGTTTGGGCCTGTCTCTTGAGTTTTTTGAGACTGGACTACTGGGGTAGGGTTAGAAATTAAAGTGAAAAGAGTATGGGACTCCACATCTCATTTGATCTCGATCGGGCGGTGTTTTAATTTAAGCTCAAATTGAGAAATAATATATTGGATACGGCATTTGATTTTTATTTTCTGAGCCCATAATCAATACTGTGGACACTTTTTCGATTTTGAGCGGATTTTTGTAAGGTTTAAATTCGTAAGTAATTATTTATCAACAAGTTAAAAATTTTAATATCTATCTACCTGAGCCGTTATTTATCAATGACTTACAAAAAGTGTCCACAGTATTGATAATGCAATTTGTCCACCGCCTTTCAGATGCATTTTTCTAAACCCGCCCATGTCATTAAAACCGCCAGACATTCACGCCCTGCACGAAGTTTCCAGCCCCAGCCTTTCGCCCGACGGCTCCGCCCTGGTCTATGTCCAGACCTGCACGGACCAAGATAAGAAGACATCGCCGTCGCAGCTGATGCTGTGCCAGGTGGGTTGGGACAAGGCGCAGCCGTTTACCGCCGGGCCCAAAGACTCCGCACCCCAATACGCACCAGACGAACGCACCATCGGCTTTCTGCGCCCGGCCAGCGATGGGGGCAAATCCCAGCTCTGGCTGATCTCGACCGCGGCGGGGGAGGCACAGCAGCTAACCAACCTGCCGGGCGGAGTGCGCGAATTCGCCTGGGCGCCCGACTCCACCCAGTTAGTCCTGGTCTCCCGCGTCGATCCTTACGTCAACGCCGCGACCGACGCGCCGCAAACCCAGGTCGTGCGCCGCATCCGCTACCGCGACGACGGGGACGGCTGGCGCGGCGACGCATTCTCGCAGCTCTTTGTCGTAGACATAGACGGCGCCGTGCGCCAGCTAACCGACGCAGAAGGCGACCATCTGGCGCCGGTCTGGTCACCCGACGGCGACCGCATCGCCTGCATAAGCGACGCCGTTGCAGACCGCGACGTGTCCAAACACTCAGAGGTGCGCGTAGTCTCCGTCGACAGCGGCGCCGTCGAATCCTGGGCGCCCGACTTGTGGCGCGCCAATTCGCTAGTCTGGTCACCCGACGGCCAGCGCCTGGCCGCCGTCGGCTCGCACGACCCCCACGTCTGGGACGCGCGCCAGTCGTGGCTGTACGTCCTAGAGGCCGGCGGCGCCTGCCGCATGGTCGCCGGCCAAACCCACACCGTCGTACACCCGCTGCCGCAGCACTGCTGGACGGCGGACGACCACTTGATCTACATCGCCGATCGGGCGGGCCAATCCTTTCTGTGCCGCACCCCGGCGACGGGCGGCGACCAGGAGATTATCAGCAGCGGCGCCAAGACGTTCTCATCCCTCGCCCTCGACGCACAGAATAAACGGGCGGCCGTCGTCGCCGCCACCACCAATATCCCTGGCGACATTTACCTCGTCGACCTCGAAACATCGGCCGCACAGTATCTGACCTCAATCAACGAAGAATTTCTACAGACCCACCCAGCGGCGCCGGTGGAGAAATTCGCTTTCGAGCACAACGGCTGCACCATTGAAGCGCGTTTGCTCTTTCCGCCCAACTTCGACGCCGCCCAAAAATACCCGCTGGTGCTCGACATTCACGGCGGGCCCAACGGTCGCTTCTCCGACTCCTACGACGTGGCGCAACAGGTGCTCGGCGGCGCCGGCTACCTGGTCCTGGCCGCCAACCCCAGGGGCTCGTCGTCGTACGGTCCCGAATTCTTAAAGGCGGTTATGGGCGATTGGGGCGGCGAGGATTTTCTCGACCTGATGGCCGCCGTCGACGCGGCGTGCCAGCGCCCGTACGTAGATGCACAGCGCCTCGGCGTCCACGGCTACAGTTACGGCGGTTATATGAGCAGCTGGATCATCGGCCGCGACTACCGCTTTAAGGCGGCGGTGATCGGTGCCCCGTGCACCAACCTCCACAGCATGTACGGGACGTCCGACATCGGCGTGTCGTTTGGCGAAAACCAGTGGAAGGGCAATTCGTTCGAGCGCGTTGAGGCCCTGGTCGAGCGCTCGCCGCTGACCTATGTTGCGGCGGTGCAAACGCCGGCGCTATTGCTGCACGGCGAAGTCGACTACCGCTGTCCCATCGAGCAGAGCGAGCAATTTTTTGTCGCCCTCAAGCGCCAGGATAAAACCGTTGAGTTCGTGCGTTTTCCAGGCGGGGCGCACAACTTTCGCAAGACCGGACACCCCCAATTGCGCCAGGAATACTACCAGCGCATGATCGATTGGTTTGAAAGGTTTTTCGCCGCGCCGCCGCCCTAGAACGTGCTCTTCGCCGAAGTGAGCGGGCACCAGCGCGCCGGGATCAAATGCCGGATGAGCACGTCTTTGGCCTCCGCCGTGCCAATCCGCCCAAGGGCGTGCAGGGCGTTGCCGCGCACGTAGCGTTCCTCGTCTTCGAGCACGCCCTCCAGCGCCTCAACGGCGTCCCCAGCCCGGAGGCCCAAACGGGCCAGCGCAAAGGTCGTCTCTCGGCGTACCGACTTATCTTCATCGGCCAGGCACTCGATCAGCGCGGGTACGGCTGTCGCCGCCGACTGGCAAACCGTGCCCAGTGCTTCGACAACGCGAAAGCGCACCTGTTCGTCCGCGTCACCCGCCGCCCGCACTAAGTTGGGCAGCGCGGCTTCCGCCGCCAGCCCAATATCCCCCAAAATTTCCGCCGCCAGGGCGCGCACGACGGGGTTTTTATCTTCCAGGCTTTTGCTCAAGGGACCCACTGCCGGCGCGCCTATGACACTCAGCGCACAGGCGGCGAGGTGGCGGGTCGTCTCGCTCTCGTCCGCCAGCCTTTCCAGCAAAGGAACCACGGAGTGTTCGCCGTAGGCCGCCAGGTCGTAGGCGGCAGCCATGCCGGCGCGCTCTTGCCCTGCCGCCAGCGCCATCAGCAATTCTTCCATCGCATGGCCGTTGGTGGCCGGCGGCATCGACCGGCCGCAATGCCAATGCCATATCTGCTCGTACATCTTCTGCAACTCTTCGCCGTCGCCCTCCAGCGCCGCCGACGCGCCGGGCCAAAACGACTGTTGGTTGTTCCACGAAGGGGCCTGGGGCTCGGACATGCGGGCAAAAAGGAACTTCACCATGTAGCGGTTGTGCTCGGTATGGTTGGGCATTTGCCGGTGCCACAGGTCGTAGTTGACAATGGTAACGGTGCCGGCGTCGGTGGCCAGCGGGATTTCTTGGTCCACGCGCGCGCCTTCGGGGGTGTTGAAGTAATGGCTGCCGGGCACAATGGCCCGAGGGTCCTCTTTCCGGCGGCGTGTCCTGGGGGTAGTAGAATGCCAGCAGGCGCCGCGTGCGGTGCGACCAGCGCTTGCCGCCGTCCTGGTACATGTAGCTGGCCTTTGCTCTTAGCCGGGTTGAAGTGGGGGTGGCGGTAGGGCTGCAAATAATAATCGTCGCCCACCACGCTGCGCAGCGCCCCCTGCACTACGGGGGCGTCGAACACTTGCCGCACCAGGGGAATGCGGGGCAGCAGGTTGTTTCCCGGGTTGCCTTCCTCTTCAAATACTTCTTCGTGCTGGGCAAAGACCTGATGGCAGGTGATCAATGGCATTTTGTATGTGACCAAAACCGGCTGTCAGTGGCGGATGTTGCCGCCCGAGTTTGGTCGGTGGAAAACGGTGTATGGCTACTTCAATAGCTGGAGCCGAAAGGGGGGGGTGGCAGACGATAATGGAGGCGTTGACCCGGCAAGAGCGCCTGCGCCAA
>CAXGRO010000370.1:0-5989 GCA_964012055.1 uncultured bacterium | reverse complement strand
GGATTCATTACCCTGTCTGCCGCAGGACGCGGCAGACAGGGTAATGCCTCGGAGCGGCACAGGATGTGCCGCGAGAATGAGCGAGAGGTCCCCCCCTTTCCGCGTCCCAGGCAAACGCCCATTATATTTTCGTTGACACGGCCCATCAGAATAGGTACAAATATGCACTCAATCACCCGCATAACAGAGAACAAACTCCGTTTAGGGAGGTGTTACTTTGGCCAGTGAAGACAAGAACGTTAATGAAAGTGCCGCCGTAGGTGACGCCGCGCGGTCTAAAGTACCGCTGTCGCACCGGCTCGGGTTCTGGAACAATTGTTTTATCCTGTGGGGATGGGTACTGGTGCTGTCCAGCTTTCTGGTGGGGGGAATTGTGGGGCAAGTCTTTCCGCTGCAGATATCGATGCCGATCATCTTTTTTGGGACCCTGTGCAACGGGATCATTGGGGTGCTCATAGGGTCGGCGGCGGCGCGCACCGGTTATTCGAGTGCGCTACTGTACCGCTATGCCTATGGGCGCAAGGGGGTGTTGTTGCCCAATGTGTTGATGGGGTTGACCAATATGGGGTGGTTTGCGCTGATACTCAATATTACGCGGGATGGGTTTGTGGCGCATTTTGGGGCGCAGGAAGGGGGGGCGCTGTGGTTGGCGGCGACGCTGGTGATAGGGGCGTGTTTTATAATACCGGCGGCCATTCGCATTCGCTGGATTGCTTATATAGACTGGTTTGCGGTGCCCGGATTTCTGGCGATTTTTCTTTTGGTGCTGTCGACGACGCTCGACAATGCCGGCGGGTTTGCGGCGCTGTGGGGTAAGTGGTACGAGCCGGGTAAGCCGGTTTATATAGGGTTTGATATGGCGGCGGGGGGTTGGTTGGCCGGGGTGACGATAATTGCCGATTTGGCTCGGTTTTGGAGGAATGCCAAGCACGCTGTGGTGGGAATTATGACCGCTTATGTGGGGTTGGTGACGGTGCAGTATTGGGGGGGAGCTATTGGGGCGGCGTACACGGGGGAGTGGAATTTATTCTTGATCGCCAGCGGGCTGGGATTGGGGCTGTTGGCCTGGATGGCGCTGTGGTTTGGGGCGCAATCGACGGTGCAGGGGGGGACCTATGCGGCGGGGTTGGCGTTTTCGGCGCCGCCCATACCCATGTTGAAGGGGGGGCAGGAGGTGACGCGGCGGGCGGCCACTATTGGGGTAGGGGTGATTGGGTTTGTCGGCAGCTTTCTCGGTTTGGACAAAATCGCCATGTGGTGGGTGCAATTCTTGTCGTGGGTGGTGGCGCCCATTGCCATCACGGTGATTATTGATTATTGGGTGTTGCCGCAGAAGAGGGCACAGTACGAGCGCGCCGACGGAGCCGACATGAATCTCAACCCGGCGGCGTTTGTGGCCTGGGTGGTGGGGTTTTTGGCGGGGTTTTACATCGGCGGCAACGAGTTGTTTAGCGGGCTGGTGAGTTCCATGGTGGCGGCGGGGGTGGTGTATTACGGGTGGATGCGGCTGGCGCTGGGGCGGGGGACGACGCCCGAGGCACAGGTGTTTGGTACGGAAAGGAGCGGACCATGAGTGGGTTGGCCTGGTTGGCAATTGGCTTTGAGATTTTGTTGGCCGTTTGGGTGGTGCGTCTCATCTGGAAAACGGAGAGCGAGCGGCCCACAGAGGAGATTGTGCCGGCGACGGATGAAGAGGTCGAATTGGTGGGGTAGGGTGATCTGTTAGATTAGCGTTTTATGTACGACAATTTCTATTTATGAGGGAGATGGTTGCATGGCTTTGTCGCATCTTTTTAAGCCGATAAAAATCGGCTCGGTGGAGGTGAAAAATCGGGTGATGCTGGCGCCTTTGGACGTGGGGTTGCACGGGCCGGAAGGGGAGGTGACCGATCGCTACATAGATTTTCTGGTCGATCGCGCCAAGGGAGAAACCGGGCTTCTGGTGACCGAGTTTACTTCGGTGTGGCCGGAGAAGCGGGTGGTTACTACCTCGGTGTGGGACGATAAATTTGTACCGGGGTTGGCGCGCATGGTGACGGCGGTGCACGAAGCCGGCTCCAAGATATTTATGCAGATCGCGGTATTGGGGGGCAAGTCGTATGTAGACCCTTTTGCGCCTTCGGCGGTGGATAGCCCGCTCTACAACGAAGTGCCGCGGGAGATGACGGTGGATGAGATCAAGACCATAATTGAAGCCTTTATCAAAGGAGCCGCGCGGGCCCAGAAGGCGGGCTTTGACGGGGTGGAGTACCACTGTGCGCATTCTTATTTGGGCGGGCAGTTTTTTTCGCCCCACACCAACCAGCGCGACGACGAGTACGGGGGCGATTTTGCGCGGCGCATGCGTTTTGGTACGGAGATCGTCAACGGCATCAAACAGGTGTGCGGCGACGATTTTCCCATCGGCTTAAAGTTTAGTGCCCACGAGCATTTGCACGGTGGGGTCAACGACCGCTACGACGAGGGGGAGCACGACGACTTGCATTTGCGCATCGCCCGCTATATGGAAGATTTGGGAGTGGCCTATTTACACGTGGCCACGACGTCTTCGACCATTATGAAGGTGAAGGGTTTTGTCGAGTGCACTCACCCTTCGGTGCCGCCGCTCTACATCAAACCCAACACCCTGGTGGAGTTGGCCGAGGAGGTCAAGAACAACGGGGCGCAGGTGCCGGTTATTGCCACCGGCGGCATTACCGACCCGCTGCACGCCGAGGAGATTATAGCTGGGGGTCGCGCCGACATGGTGGCGCTGGCCCGCCCGCTCATCGCCGACGGGCACTGGGCTCGCAAGGCGCGGGTGGGGGAGAATATCACGCCCTGTATTCGCTGCAATTTCTGCCACACGTTTGTGGTGATGGACAGGGGCGGGGTGCAGTGCACCACCAATCCGGTGGTGGGGCGGGAAAAGCTGGTGTCCTTTGACAAATCGAAAAATCCGCGCAAGGTATTGGTGGTGGGCGCCGGCCCCGGCGGCCTGGAGGCGGGGCTGCGGGCCAAGGAGATGGGACACGATGTGGTGGTGTACGAAAAGCGCGAGGTGATGGGCGGGGAATTGATTTCGGCTTCGATTCCGGATTTTAAATGGGATATCAAGCGGCTGTTGCGCTATTACGAACTCGAAGTCGAACGCACGGGCCTGGAGGTGCGCACGGGGACGGAGGTCACCTTGGATTTATTAAAAGAAGAGAGCCCGGACGCGGTGGTGCTGGCCACGGGGGGGGAGGCCGTTATCCCGGACGTGCCCGGCATAGATGGCGATCAAGTGACGACCGCCATTGAGGCCATTGTGCGCTGGGACGAGCTGGGGGTGGGCGAGAAGGTGATGGTGCTGGGCGCGGGACTGGTGGGTTACGAGGTGGCGTGGTTTGCGGCGCAGCAGGGCCGCTCGGTGGTAATGGTGTCGCGGCGGCGCGACGAAGACGTGTTTAAGCTGGAGGAGCACGGCACCAACCTGGCTATGCTCATCAAGGGGGTGAGGGACGCGGGCGTGGAGATTTTGGGCAATCGCGAATTGCGGCGGGTAGAAGAAAAGGAGGTTGTGCTGGTGGATGGGGACGGCGGGGAGGAATCGCTCCCGGTGGACTGTTTGATCGTCAGCCGCGGCTACACGCCGCGGCGGGGGCTGGCCGAAAAGATCGCGGCGGCCGATTTGGGTTGCGAGGTCTACGAGGTGGGCGACTGCGTTGAGGTGCGCAACTTTTTTGACGCGATCAACGAAGGGGCTCACGTGGTGCGAGAGAATTTGGCTTAGATGGCCTACCTGGCCGTTTTTAGCGCCCAGTTGCGCATGGGGCTGCAGTACCGCGCCGCGGCTTTGTCTGGCCTGGTCGCCCAGGTGGTCTTTGGGCTCATATCGCTCCACCGGCAGCTAACGCACGATTTCTTGCATTGACCTGGAGATAGACGTTAATTTGGCGCTACCTTATAGTTTTTAACGCAGTACGCAGTACTTTAAACTTCGCGGAGGTCAGGTAGGGGGCCGTCCCAGAGCGGATTCCAAAGGGGCTGTCCGCAGGACAGCGGACAGCCCCTTTGGCCTCGGAGCCCGGCAGGAGCCGGGCGAGAATGAGCGAGGGACGGTCCCCTACCTGACCGTCCCACAACAGTAAAACAATCAATACCCGGAGCTTACTATGACCGACGCCATCCAGCCCATCAAATACGGCATGTTCATCATGCCCTACCACGCCGCCGAAAAACCGCTCGCCCAGGGCTACGAAGAAGACCTGGAACTGGCCGTCATCGCCGAAAACTTAGGCTTTGAAGAATTCTGGATTGGCGAACACCACACCATGAAGTACGAAACCATCGTCATGCCCGAAATCTTCATCGGCCGCGCCCTGGGCGAAACCAAACGCATGCGTTTTGGCCCGGCCCCCGTCTGCCTCAACCAGCACCACCCCGCCAACGTCGCCAGCCGCTTGGCCTTTTTAGATCACCTGTCCAGAGGCCGGCTCAACATATGCTTTGGCCCGGGCAGCGTCACCGCCGACCAGGAACTCTACGGGGTGGACCCCAAGGACGGCGGCACCATGACCCGCGAGGCCATAGACGTAATCCTCAAACTCTGGGCGTCCGACCCGCCCTACGAACACAGCGGTGAGCACTGGCAGTTTCAACTGAAAGACAACGTCGATACCGAGACGCTGATCGGCTTTATTCACAAACCCTACCAACAGCCGCACCCGCCCATCGCCCTGCCCGGCATGAGCCCCAACTCGTCCAGCATGCAGTTGGCCGGGCAGCGCGGTTATCAGCCTTTTTCGCACTGCCTGACGGCGGGCAATGTGGTGGCCGATAATTGGAACACCTACGAGCGCAGCGCCCTGGAGGCGGGGCGCCATCCCGACCGCGCCGACTGGAAAGTGACGCGCGCCATCTTTCTGGCCGACACCACCAAGGAGGCGCAGGAACTGGCGCGGACCAATTCGCTGGGACAGAACTTCGAATATATAGGCCGTTTGTTCGACAAGGGGTTGGGGCGCCGCATGTACAAGCGCGACCTCGACATGCCGGATGCCGAGTGCAATATGGACTTCCTGATGACGGAGCAGATCATTGCCGGCGACGTCGACGAGGTGCTGCGCCGGTTGCTCTTATTGATTGAGGAGACCGGCCACTTTGGCACCCTGATCTTGATGAGCTACGATTGGGATGACAAAGAGTGCTGGGTGCACAGTATGGAGTTGTTTGCCAACGAATTGATGCCGGCGTTGAACAAAGCGGTGGCCGGGGTGAGCGTCTAGTTTTAGGCGCACACCGCGTCGGTAGCGCTCCAGCGGTTGTAGGGGTGGTTATCCACGGCGGCCAGGTGGTCGCGGGCCTGGCGCCACAATTGTTCCCAGGCGGCGGCGTCGCGCAATTCGCTGCTTGGGTTGGCGCGGCTGCGGGCGACAAAGCCGGGAAAGGCTTCGCGGCCGGTGGCCTGGCCGATGGGCTGGTAGCGCAGGTCAAAACTCCAGCGGATCTCGTCGCTGTTGTTGGGCAGCGACGAGTGTACCGTCCACTTGGTCAAAAACAGTACGTCGCCGCGCTGCATGGGCACGGGCACGCCCTCTTCTCTGCTGTAAATCTCTTCCGGTACTTCTAACCCCCAAACTCTCGGACAGTGGTGCATTAATCCCTGGCGGTGGCTGCGCGGCAGGACCATCAGGCAGCCGTTTTCGATGGTGGCCTCGGTCAGTGGGAACCACACGGTGAGCATATTGGTGTCGTCGGCGCTGGGCAAGACTACGCCGTTGTCCTGGTGCCACGGCGTTTTGCCCAATTGCACCAGACCTGTTTGGGGGTTTAGCGGGGTGCGCGCTTCGGGCGGTTTGATGCGCACGTGCTGCACCGGGTTGGAGTAGATCTCGGGACCAATGAAACACTCGACGGCGTCGAGCAGGCGCTCGTTGCGCAGGGCGTTGAATACGGCGGGGCCGGCCCAGAATGGGGTGTCGGGCTGAACGTCTTTTTGCGGCAGGGAGAAGTCGAAGTATTGCTG
>CAXGRO010000369.1:0-5990 GCA_964012055.1 uncultured bacterium | reverse complement strand
CACCCACTCAACCATCCAAGGACGGTCCAGCTTATTATACGAGGACAGCGGACAGGGGGATTGGCCTCGGAGCCGGGCAGGAGCCCGGCGAGAATGAGCGGGGGACCACCCCCTCTCCGACCGTCCATAAAACAATAGACCCCAATTACCAGAAGACGCAACCTCGCCTTTAGACCGGCCCGCCGCTCTCATTATTGACCGCCTGCACCAAAGCCCGCATATAAGCAATAGAGTAGGCCATACCAGCACGACTCCCCCCCAGCAATTCGGGAATGTGATCCGGGATAATGGCCCCGTCGAATTTCACCGCCCGTAGCGCCTGCATCACCCTGTGCATATCCTGGTAGCCGTCGTCCATCAAGGTTTCGGTCCATGGCTCGGGCATGGGGTTGGACACGTTGCGGAAGTGAATCTTAAAAAGTTTGTTGCGCTCGCCAAAAAAGTGGATGGCCTCTTCTACAGAGGCGCCCATGCCCTGCTTGCCGCCCTCCAGCCAGCAGCCCACGCACAAACAAACGCCAATATTGGGGCTGTTGGCGATTTCCATGGCCCGCTTGTAGCCGGCAAAATTGCCAAAAATGCAGCGCGGTATGCCGCCCAGGGCGTAGACCGGCGGGTCGTCGGGGTGGATGCCAATGTAGACCCCGGCTTCCTCGGCCACCGGCGCCACTTTGGCTATCATGTAAGCGTAGTTTTCCCACAGCTCGTCCTCGGTATATTCGCGGCCGTGGGTCAGGTCGCCCTCAAAAGTCTGGTCGGACCAGCGGCCCTGGGCATTTTTAATGTCGAGGGTGCGGGCGCTCATACCGCCGCGGCGGGTGGTGCGGCCGCTGCTCCAGATGCCGTTGCCCATGTGGGCGTAGGTGTGGTAGTAGATGCCGGCCACGCCCAGGTTGCGGATGAACTGGCACAGCTCCTCGACCTTTTCGTCGCGGCCGGGTAGGTTGAGGGTGATTTCGGGGACGTTGTGGACGGCGTGGTTGGCGATGCGGTAGATTTGCAGGCCGTAGGCGGCAAAGCGTTCTTTGAATTGCAGGTAGTGCTCAACGCTGTGCAATTGGGGGTCGTCGACGCCCAGCATGATCCACTCGACGCCGAGTTGCTGGAAAAATTGCAGGTCTTCGTCGCTGGCGTTGTGCGAAGTTTGAGCGGCGAGTTGGATGCCGGGTTCGTTGGAGTAAAAGCCCGGCACGACGCGCAGGGCGTAGGGTTTTTGCGTGGTCATGGTGTTCCTTTCGAGGTATTGTCGGGACGGCAGGTTGAGATTTATGCGTCGATTTTAGCTATGATAATACGAAATTTCGGTCGGCAGCGTACGTATTGTAACACAAGCAGGTTGTGGAGGGGTCCCCGATATAAATACTAACGACGCAGAATGCGCCCGCCGTGTTTACCCGTGAGCTCGCCGTTTTCAACTGTGACAACGCCGTTGACCAAAACGTGGACCATGCCCCCCGCCGTTTGATTGGGTTCAAAGGTGGTGCCGCGCTCGCCAAAAGTGAGCGGATCGAAAATGGCCAGGTCGGCCCAGGCGTTGGGCTGGATAAGGCCGCGGTCTTTGAGGTTGAGGCGGCCGGCCGGCAGCGAGGTGAGGCGGCGGACGGCTTCCTCGGCCGAGAGCGTTTGGGTGTCGCGCACAAAGTGGCGGAAAAACCAGGCGGCCCAGGTGTAGGCGCCGTGGAAGGTGCTGGCGGCCAGCGGCCCGTCGGGGGCCAGGGCGGTGGCGTCGGAGCCGATCATGCAGGCGGGGTGTTCAAAGGCGCGGCGCAGGTCTTGTTCGCGGTAGCTGTGGGCGATGATCATCAGACCGTGCAGGTCGTCGATTTCGTCGAGCAGCAGATCGTAGATGGCGTCGAAAGGCTCGACGTTGAGCGCTTGGGCGATGTGGGCGATGCTCTGGCGGCTGAATTCGGGGTGGGCTTTGCTGTCGCACAGCACAATGCGCGACCAGTCGCCGCGGGCCAGGGCGGTGATGATGCTGGGATAGATTTTTAGCTCGTTGCGCGTTGCCGGACTTTTGAGGCGGGCGGCGATTTCGCTGCGCTCGCCCTCCAGCGCCCAGGGGGGCAAGGCGGCGCTGAGGTTGGTGGTGCCAAAGAGGCGGGTGTGCATATCGAATCCCACGTCCAGCTCCTGCTTGCGCGCCTCCTCCACCTGGTCGAGGGCCTGGGCCACGGCCCAGCCGCCGTCGTCGACCAGGCGGGCCACCACGGAGATGTGGGAGATTTGCAGCGGGGCCTCGGCGGCAGCGGCGGTGCGAATGGCTTCGGCGATGGTTTCGCGCGCCTCGCCCTGGCGGTTGCGCGTGTGGGTGGCGTAGAAACCGCCGGCGGCGGTGCTGACGCGGCAGAGGGCGGCGATTTCTTCTTCAGTACAGGCAGCTTCGGTGCCGTACTCCAGGCCGGTGGAGTAGCCGAAGGCGCCTTCCTCCAGGCTTTGTTGCAGGAGCTTTTCCATGTGCGCCAGTTCGTCTGCGCTGGAGGGCCGGTCGACGAGGCCGGCGGCGGCCAGGCGCAAATTGCCGTTGGGCACCAGCGAGAGAGCGTTGACGGCGGGTTGGGCTTGTTCGAGGTGCTCGAGGTATTGGCCCATGCTTTGCCAGTCGAGGCCGTAATCTTCGTGGTAGCCGTAGATGTTGCTCTTGACCAGTTCGGGGTCGAAAATGGGGGCGCAGCCGTGGCCGCAATTGCCCACCACTTCCAGGGTGACGCCCTGGGCTATGGAGCTGACGGCGCGCGGGTCGACCAAGAGGGTGAAGTCGGAGTGGCTGTGGATGTCGATGAAGCCGGGGGCGACGAGCAGGCCGGTGGCGTCGAGGCGGGGGACGTTTTCTGTTGTTTCTAGGGGGCCGATTTGGAGGATGCGGCCGTTTTTGATGGAGAAGTCTGCGGTGTAGGGTTTGTTGCCGCTGCCGTCGGCGATTTGGCCGCCGGTGATGATTAGGTCGGGGAGCATGGATAAGGGCTTTCTGGTTGTGGGTTTGGTTGGTGTTGGGCGTTGGCTTGGGACGCAGTGTGGGGGTGGTGACGGCGCTTGGCGGAGTGGTACTGGGTGATGGTCCTGAGCTTGGGGAGGGAGGTGGGGGTCATAAACCGCGGCTTTCGTAGGAGTGGAGTCAATGTATTGGGAAACGTTGTGAATTGACGTAGACGTAGGAACATCCCCCAAGCCGCGTTCCAACGCCCACGCCCATTATTTCACGCCCTTTCTCTTACGAATCATTCCCTCCCATTTCACGCCGCAAATCTGCTGTCGCCTCTTCATCTATAGCAAAGGTTTCTTCATCCAGAACCACGCCGTAATCACTACGGGCTGCTGCCACAGAAACCTTGTCGTTTTTGACGTCGCGGGCCACGGCGGTCGGATCGCGTTCTAGCGCTTTGCCCCAGCCGCCACCGCCGGCCTGGCGGTGGTAGATGCGCTCGTCGGCACGCATGGAAGTGGAGACCATGGTTATGAGGACTTCGTCTTCGTCGGGGTGGTGCAAAATGTTGATGGAGCCGGTGCCCGGGTTGCCGCCGTAGAGGCCGTAGGGCAGGTGGTCGCGGCGGTCGGAGCGGATGGCCAGGTGGGCCTCGCCGTCGAGCAGGCGCCATTCGCGCTCGATGCCTAGGCCGCCGCGGTATTTGCCAGCGCCGCCGCTGTCGCGCACCAGGCCGTAGCGCTCGATGCGCACCGGGTAGCCGCACTCGGCTTCTTCTATAGGGATGTTGCTGGCGACGTTGGCCGGGTTGCACAGGCCGTCGTTGCCGTCGCGGTCGGGGCGGGCGCCCCAGGTGCCCGAGAGCAATTCGTAGTAGACATAAGGGGTGCGGTCGGGGTTTTGGCCGCCGATGACTACCAGGGTGTTGCCGCCTTCGCCGGCGGCCAGAATGCGGTCGGGCAGCAGTTTGGCCAGGGCGCCAAAAATCACGTCGGTGAGGCGGAAGCCGGTAATGCCGCGCATGGAGGAGGCCGCCGGCATGACGCCGTTGACCACGGTGCCGGGGGGGGCGATGATTTCGAGCGGTTTGAACATGCCGGCGGTGTTGGGGATGTCTTCTTTGAGGGCCGAGCGCACGCACAGGCCCACCACCGAGGCGGTGAAGGAGAGGGTGTTGTTGATGGCGCCGCGCACCTGGGGGGCGGTGCCGGTGAAGTCGGCGGTGAGGTTGTCGCCTTTAACGGTGATGGTCACCTGCAGCTTGACCCGGGGCCCGCCGACGCCGTCGCTGTCCATGTAGTCGGTAAAGGTGTGGCTGCCGTCGGGCCAGGAGGCGATTTCGGCGCGCACCAGGCGTTCGGTGTAGGCGATGAGGTCGGTGGCGCAGGCGCGGAAGGTGGCGGGGCCGTAGCGTTGGACCAGGTCGTGGACGGCGCGCTCGCCGATGTGGCAGGCGGCCACCTGGGCGCGCAGATCGCCCAGGGTCATTTGCGGCACGCGCACGTTGACGCGCATGATTTCAAAGATGGCTTCTTCGGGCACGCCGCGGCGGTAGAGTTTGAGCCAGGGCAGGCGCAGGCCCTCCTGAAAAATTTCGGTATTGTCGCAGGCCGAACTGCCCGGCAGGCGGCCGCCCATGTCGAGGTGGTGGGCGGTGCTCACGGCAAAGGCGATGCGCTCGCCCTCCCAAAAGACGGGCTGGACGATGAAGATGTCGGGGATGTGCATGCCGCCGTCAAAGGGGTCGTTGAGAATGAAGACGTCGCCCTCCTCCATGTCGTCGCCGAATTTGGCGAAGAGCGCCTCCATGGCAAAGGGCACCGAGCCCAGGTGCAATGGGATGGTGACGCCCTGGGCGATCATCTCGCCGTCGGCGTCGCACAGCGAGGTGGAGTAGTCGAGGCAGTCGCGCACGATGGTGGAGTAGGCGGTGCGGTAGAGGGCCATAGCCATTTCGTCGGCGGCAGCGGCCAGGGCGTTTTGTACGATTTCGCGGGTGATGGGGTCGATGGCTTCAGACATCGGCGGGCTCCAGGCGGATGTTGAGGTGGTCGTCGAGGGCGGCGCGCATGGCGGGCGGCACGACGATAGTGGAATCGTATTCGTCGATGAGCAGGGGCCCCGGCGTAGCTTGCGTCAGGTCGCGGCGGTGGCACACGGGAGTGTCGATGGTGTCGTGCTCGGCGCCGAAATAAGCGGGGCGCGACAACGCGGCGGCGGCGGTGGATTCGGCTGGTTCGAGGCGGCTGTCGCTTTGTGGGGCGCCGGCGCGGCCGACCAGGCGCAGGGCCACTACCTCGACCGGGTTGTCGGGGTCGGAGCGGTGGCCGTAGAGGCGCTCGTGTTCGTCGGCAAAGCTGTCTTGCAATTGTTGCAGGGAAGCTTCGTCGATGGGGCCGTCGGCCAGGGCGATGCGCACTTCGGAAGTTTGGCCGCGGAAACGCACGTCGGCGCTGTAGTGCTGACTCACCTGCTCAGCTCCGTAGCCTTCGGCGGCGAACTGCGCCAGCATGTTTTCTTCGAGGTCGGCGCGCAGCGCTTGCAGGGCGGCGGCGATCAGGTCCTCTTCGGAGAGCAGGCAGCTGCGCACGTCGTGGTGTTCGACGCCGGAGAATAATAAACCTAAAGCGCTGAAGAGGCCGGGCAGCGGCGGGATGACGACCTGGCCGATGTTGAGCTCGCGTGCCAGGCCGGCAGCGTGGATGGGGCCGGCGCCGCCAAAGGCCAGCAGCGCAAAATTGCGCGGGTCGCGCCCCCTTTCGGTGGAAACTTCGCGCAGGGCACGCATGGTGCGGGCGTTGGCGATGCGGTGGATGCCCTCGGCCGCGGCCAAAAGGTCGAGTCCCAATGGTGTGGCGATCTGATCGCCGACGGCGCGTTGGGCCGCCTCCAGGTCGATTTCCACTTCGCCGTCGGCCAGCTTGCCGGGGCGGATGTAACCCAGCACGACGTTGGCGTCGGTGAGGGTGGGTTCGCTGCCGCCGCGCTGGTAACACACCGGGCCGGGCAGGGCGCCGGCCGAGCGCGGCCCCACGCGCAGGCCGCCGCCGCCGTCGATGTAGGCGAT
>CAXGRO010000368.1:0-5992 GCA_964012055.1 uncultured bacterium | reverse complement strand
AAGGGGATGGAAGATCCTCATAATCTACAAAATGAATTTTTAACCAAACAGCTTCGTATATTGCCCCAGTCACATCTTCCAAATAAAACTTAGGAATAGAACAGGAAAGGATTTTTTACTGTGCGAAAATCACTACTGTTTAATAAAATCGCGATCGCTATAACGTGTGGAGGGTTATCATTCGCGCAATTGGGATTTGCCTCCCAATCATTGTATGGAGTAGCTCCCGACTATCAATTAAAAGCTCGCTTTGGATCTTTGCCTCTCGTTTTTGAAGCAAATTGGGGGCAAGCCGATAATTCTGTAAAGTACTTATCGTGAGGACAGGGGTACACCTTGCTACTTACCGAAAGGGCTGCGTATCTCACTCTTCATCAATCTGCTTCATTAGACAATGCCGACGCAACTAGGGATCATATAGCTATAGAATACGTTGGGACTAATTCTGATCCAGAAATTGTAGGCATAGAGATAATGGATGGGAAAAGTCATTACCTGATTGGAAACACTCCTTCGGGATGGCATACGGATATCCCACATTTTGGCAAAGTGCGCTATAAGCAGATCTACGACGGAATTGATCTTGTATACTACAGTACCAAACAGAATCAGTTGGAATACGATTTCATTGTAGCACCAGGTGCTGACCCTACACTTATTCGCTTGCAAATTAATGGCGCTAAGGATTTGAAAAAAGATCAAGACGGCAACGTGATTTTTATTACATCTGGAGAGGAGGTGATTTTAAAAGCCCCGTTTGCCTATCAGGATTTACAAGGAAGACGGCAAGAAATAGAAAGCCGTTTTTTGTTAGATAGAACAGAAAATCAGATAGTTATTGCATTAGCCTATTACGACTCTGCCAGGCCGCTAGTTATAGATCCCATTCTGGTCTACTCCACGTATTTTGGAGGAAGTAACGGTGGAGATGTGGGCAATAGGATAGCGCTTGATAATTCCGGCAACATATACCTTTCGGGGACTACAAACGCAACTGACTTACCCACTTTTAATCCGCACCAGGGAAGTTCAGGGGGAGGCAAAGACGTTTTCGTTTCGAAATTAAATCCCCAGGGATCTGCCCTCATTTTCTCGACCTATATCGGTGGCAGTGGAGACGATGAAAATGCGACTATGGCTGGACTTACAATAGACAATGCCGGAAATGCATACATTACAGGGCCTACAAAATCTACAGATTTCCCTCTACAGAATCCCATTCAATCGACCTATGGAGGAGGGAATTTTGACTCTTTTATAGCCAAACTAAATTCGAGTGGATCGGCTTTAGAATATTCAACTTATATCGGCGGCAGCGATTTTGATATGACCGGGGGCATTGTGATAGACAATGCCGATAATGCTTACGTTGTAGGATTTACCCGATCTACAGATTTTCCCACATTGAACCCCTTCCAAAATTCTAATGGCGGCGGATTCGATTTTTTTCTTACCAAAGTGAATTCGACGGGTTCCAATTGGGAATACTCGACCTACCTGGGAGGTAGCGGCGACGACTTTGGCGGCGGAATCGACGTAGATAGGCAGGGTAATATTTACGTAACCGGTGGCAGTGCTTCTTCAAATTTTCCTCTTCAGAACGCCTATCAAACTAGTTTGGGCGGGGCCAATTCGGCCATTGTAAGCAAATTTAACTCGAATGGATCTGCGCTCGTCTACTCGACGTATTTTGAGGCTAATATCGGTCCCAACCAGATAAAAGTGGACGCCGGGGGAAGCGCCCATATTATAGGCAATAACGACATTAATTGGGGACCTCCTAATTTGCCTTTAATGAACCCGGTTCGAGCTTTATATGGAGGAGGGAATTTCGATATTTTCTTGACAAAATTCAACAGCGCAGGATCCGCTTTAGAATTTTCGACCTTTCTGGGAGGTAGTGCTCGCGATGATGGTCACAAACTTGCCCTAGATGGGTTAGGCAATATCTATATTACAGGCAGGACTCAATCGACAGATTTTCCAATGCAGGATCCCATCCAGGCGACTTATGGTGGGGAAAATCAGGATTCATACGTGGCGAAGATCAACGTCGGTGCTTCTTCTTTAGATTTTTCCACATATCTAGGGGGAAGCCAGAGCGAAGTAGCCTACGATATAATCATGGATGGTGCCGGGGGAATTTATGTAACTGGCGGTACTCAATCAACCAACTTCCCTGTACAAAGCCCATTTCAGGGTTTTAATGGAGGAGGAAGTGGTGACATTCACTTTGGAAATCTAGTAGGGGACGCATTCATAACCAGCATTTCTTTAGTTCCGCCCCGGTCAATGTTTCTATTCCCGACACTTCGGCAACGTACAATCAAGCGCTTACTGTTCCAGTCCGCGTCGAAGATACCAGCAATCGAGAAATTGTAGCGGCCGAAGTTTTTGTCTGCTTTTCTGCCGCCCCTTCCGGACTCCTCACTGTCTTTTCGTCAGGCGCGTCGCCAACCGCCCTGACCGCCGGTTGGACCATCGAGAGCAACGTGGTCCAGGGCACGGCCGGCATCGATACATTAAAAATTGCCATGGCCACCGACGACGTGCTGTCCGGTGCCGGCGACCTGCTCAATCTCCACTTTGTTGTGGCCGACCGCCGCCCCCGGCCTTCTCCACCTTGTCGCTAGCGCACGTGCTCTTTAACGACGGCGTGCCGGCTGCTGGCACTCTTACTAACGGATCGGTGCAGCTGGGGTGGGCACCGACGGGGCTATCTCCTGTGTCGTCTTCTCCTCGGGCAGTTCCACCCAGGTCATCCCGCGCCAGACCATCGGCGTGACGGTGGCCGATATCGACGAAAATAGAGACAGCGGCGCGCTCGACAGCTTTGTAGTGCGTATGGCTAACGGCGGACAGGGCGAAACCATTACCGTTACCGAGACCGGCAATGCCACCGGCGTATTCACCGGCTCCATCAACACGGTTTTCTCCCTGGGGGCCCACCTCCGGCGACGGTATTGTCCGGGCCAAAGCAGGCGATGTACTGCAATTCTGTTTTGACGACTCGCTCAATGCGGTAGGCAACACGGTCGAGCGCTGTGTAAGCAAGAACGGCATCGGCGGCACCTTGGTCAGCACCATCGTCTCGCAGCCGGGCGATAGCGTTCGGGTTAGAGTCACTGACGCCGATCTCAACACCGATGATAATGTGCGGGAGAGCGTGGTGATTACCGCGCTTAACTCCAGCACCGGCGAGAGCGAGCAGATCATCCTCGACGAGTTGGATGTGGACGATAGCATATTTTTTGGCGCCTTCGAGACGGCCTATACCAGTCCCAGTGGCAGCGACGGCATTGTGGCCACGCAAAAAGGGGATGTGCTTTCCATCACCTACCTGGACGACTTGACGGCGCTGGGCGGCACGGCTAGTGTGAGCGACGACGACGAGGTAGTCGACCCCTTTGGCGATGCGGACGGCAACGGGCAGCGGCAGGCGTTTGACGCGGCACAGGTGTTGTTGCATGTGCTCAGTCCCTTTCTCACGGGTCTGGATTCGTTGTCGGCCAATGTGGATTTGCAGGCCTTTGACGAAGTGGTAGGTCAGATCACGCCGTTTGACGCGTCGTTGATCTTGCAGCAGCGGGTGGGGTTGATTGCTCGTTTTCCGGTACAGCTGGCGGCGGCGGACAACCACCCACAGCCGGAGACGGCCAATGCGGCACCCAAGCGGGGGGTGGAGCGTCGGGTGCTGGCGTTGGAATGGAGTGGCGACTACCTGGCGGTGGTGACCGACGAGCGGTCCGGCATTGTGTCGGGCGAAGTGGTGCTGGAGGGGGTGGGTGGTCGAGTGGAGATGGGCGCGGGCTTGGAGGATTTTCTCTCGGCTTCGAAGGCTGAAGGGGAAAATCTGCGCGTTGTTTTTGCCGGCGCACAGTCGGTATCTGGCCCGGGCGAGTTGCTGCGCGGTCTATACCGGGGTGGGGCCCGATGCAGCGAGGCTCGCTCAGGCCGACTTTAACGATGGCCGCATCGCAGCAGATTTTGAGAGTGCGCGGCATGTTACTGTTGTGCCGGCTGTCTATGCGCTCTATGCCACCATCCGAATCCGTTTAATCCAGAGACGACTATTCGTTTTGACCTGCCGCAGGCGGAAGTGATGAGGTTAGATGTCTTTGACCTGCTGGGGCAGCGCGTTCGCACCTTGGTGGATGGGCGGCAGATGGCCGGCGCGCACGAGATCGCCTGGGATGGTCGGGATGAAGTGGGTTCGATGGTAAGCAGTGGTGTCTATTTTTACCGTCTCCGGGCGGGCAATTTTGTCCAGGCCCGGCGCATGCTTCTGCTCAAATAGACGCGATTGGATTAGGAGCGGATATTTTCTAATTCGTCCCGTATTTTTCGGCGTAGCGCTGGCGCAAAACGGCCTTTTGCACTTTGCCGGTGGCCGCCGTCACCGGCAGGGCATCGACAAATTCGACGTACTTGGGTTTTTTGTAACCGGCCAGGCGCTGGCGCACAAATTGGATGACTTCGTTGGAACTGAGCTCGGCGCCGGGCGCTTTTACCACGGCCGCGAGCAAGGACTCGCCCCATTCGCGGTCGGGGATGCCGACGATGGCCACGTCGCGAATGCGCGAATCTTCTTTTAACAGGCGCTCAATTTCCAGGGGGTAGATGTTCTCGCCACCGCTGATGATCATGTCTTTGGCGCGGCCGGCCAAAAAGAGATAGCCGTCTTCGTCGAGCCGCCCCAAATCGCCGCTGTAGAGCCAGCCGTGGCGCAGCGCCTCGGCAGTGCGGTCGGGCATGTTCCAGTAATTTTGCATCATCGCCGGGGTGCGCCCCGCCACCTGCCCCACCTCGCCGGTGAGCACGGGTTCGCCGCTGTCATCCATCAGGCGCAATTCCACCGTGGGCATGGGCCGCCCCACCGAGCCCAACTTGCTGTGGTCGGCGGCGGTGAGTTTGCATACCGTGAGGATACAGCCGGCTTCGGTGAGGCCGTAGGTGACGTAGACGTCGCCGCCAAAGCGCTGCAGAATTTCGTCGAGCAGGTCGGGCGGAAAGGTGTCGGAAGAGCCCAGGCAGCGCTCGACGCTGGAGACGTCGCCGCCGGCGTTGGCCAGGGCGGCCAGCAGGCGGCGCCAGACGGTGGGCACGCAAAAGATGTTGGTGATGCCGTGGCGCTGGGCGGCGGCGATAATTTCCTGTGGCTCGCCGCCGTCTAAAATGACCAGGGTGGCGCCCACGAGAAAGTGGGGCAGCACCAGGCAGTCGGGTCCGCCGGTGTGGAAGAGCGGGTAGATGAGGGCCCCCACGTCGTTGGGGTGTCCGCCGGTGGCGGCGGCCAGCGACAGGGCGTGCAGGTAGTGGCTCTTGTGGGTGAAGGCGGCGCCCTTGGGAAAGCCGGTGGTGCCGCTGGTGTAGAGGATGATGTGCAGGTCGTCTTCGCCCACTTCGATTTGCGGTTCGGCCGGCGAGGCTGAATCGATGAGGTCGTCTATAAAGAGATGGTCGCCGGGCGGGCGGGTGCCGTAGTAGAGGGTCCAGCGATACTCGGGCAGGTCTTTGAGGGCGGGCGCCGCCACTTGGGCAAAACAGCCGTCGGCGACGAGGGCGCAACTGGCCGATTGTTGCAGGGTGTAGTGGATTTCTTGGCTCTTGTACCAGAAGTTGACGGGCACCATAATGGCGCCGACTTTGGCCAGGGCAAAGTAGAGCGCTACGTAGGTATCGGAGTTGCGGCCCAATACGGCGACGCGCTCGCCGCGTTGGAGGCCCTGGTCCAGCAGAATGTGGGCCAGGCGGTTGCTCTCTTCGTTGAGGTCGCCGTAGGTGCGGGTGTGCTCGCCGCAGATGAGGGCTGGTTTGTTGTGCAGGCCGGGGTCGTGGGCGTTTTTTTGAAGGATGTTGCCCAGGAGCATGTGTTGCATTTGGGTCTAGTGGTTTTCGTTTTTTTGTTTTATGACTGCGACGGCCGGTAGGGGGTTTTGCCTTATAGTCTAGCTGAGCGGTTTATTGAGGTTTCCGTCGTTAAGGCGTTTCT
>CAXGRO010000367.1:0-5993 GCA_964012055.1 uncultured bacterium | reverse complement strand
TTCCATATTTCCGGTGCCTTTAAATTCTTCAAAGATGACCTCGTCCATCTTGCTGCCCGTTTCCACCAGGGCGGTGGCGATAATGGTGAGGCTGCCGCCCTCTTCGACGTTGCGAGCCGCGGCAAAAAAGCGGCGTGGCCATTGCAACGCGGTGGAGTCGACGCCGCCGGTGAGAATGCGGCCGCTGTGCGGCGTTACGGTATTGTAGGCGCGCGCCAGGCGGGTGATGCTATCGAGCAAAATGACCACGTCGCGCTTATGCTCGACCAGGCGGCGGGCCTTTTCGATGACCATTTCGGCCACCTGCACATGGCGCGTGGCTGGCTCGTCGAAGGTGGAACTGACCACTTCGCCGTCGACCGAGCGCAGCATGTCGGTGACTTCTTCGGGGCGCTCGTCGATGAGCAGGACGATGAGGGTGACTTCGGGGTGGTTCTTGGTGATGGAGTTGGCAATTTTTTGCAGGAGTACGGTTTTGCCGGTAAAGGGCGGGGCGACGATGAGACCGCGCTGGCCTTTGCCAATGGGGCTGAGCAGGTCGAGGATACGCGTGGTCATTTCGCGCGGCTCGTGCTCTAAAGTGAGGCGCACGTCTGGGTGCAGGGCCGTGAGGTTTTCGAATATGGTTTTTTGTTTGGTGACTTCCGGGTCTTCAAAATTGATGGCCTCGACGCGCAGCAGGGCAAAGTATTTTTCTTCGTTTTTGGGCGGCCGTATTTGGCCCGAGATGGTGTCACCAGTGCGCAGGCTAAAGCGCTTGATTTGCGAGTGGGAAACGTAGATGTCGTCGGGACCAGGCAGGTAGTTGTAGCTAGGCGAGCGCAGAAAACCAAATCCTTCTTCCAGAACTTCGAGTACGCCCTGGGCAAAGATCAGGCCGGTTTTTTCGGTCTGGCTCTTTAAAATGGCAAAGATCAACTCCTGTTTGCGCAGGGCCGCGAAGTCGGACACTTCCATTTTTACGGCCAACTCCTGCAGGTCCAGAATGTTCATGCGCTGGAGTTCAATGATGTTCATTTTTTGCACTTTACCGCTATTGCGTTCGGAAGCCATCGCTCTCCTCACAACCTTTCGTCAACGTCCGTCCTTGTGGACCATAGGGTGAATGGCGTTTGACAAGGACATGGGGAACGTCCCTGGGAAACTTATGCGTCGATTGAGACAATATATAAGGGATTTTAAAGAGGTTTAAGATTGTTGGGTGTGGTTAATTGCGACTGCGAAAAATGGGATGCTGCGTGGAATTGGATTGAATTTAGCTCGGTGCGTTTTATAAAAAAACGCACCGAAACCGCCAAGGTGCAAGCGGTTGAAGCTTTCCGGTATGGTAGAACTGAAAGGGAAGTCGGAAAAGCGGATAAGCAGATGACAGGCAAAATGTATATAGAAACGCTTTTTTTGTCAAGCCCTTTCCCGCATTCAATTGGATGCCAGTTCGGCAAAGTTGACTACTTTGGTGCCAAAGTGATCGGCAAAAATAAAAAAACCGGCAAAGTTGACGCGGTGATCGCCGTCGAGATCGTATTGGTCGTCATACCCTACTTCTCCGTCCACCTGGCCAAAGTGATCTATAAAAAGAAAGAAGTCATCAAAACTCACGGTGGGGTCCTGGCGGTTGAACCAGCCGAGGATTTTGTTGCCGTCGGCATCGGTGGGCGCGAAGGTGTTGTCAAAAGCCTGGGCCGTGCGCGCCAGGTCGGTCGCCGATCCCAAAACGATGTCGGTCGCCGCTTCGTGGCAAGGCGTCAAAGCGGTCGCTGCCCGCCGGTTCCTGACCGACGAGTTCGGCCGTGGCGTCGGCGGTAGAACGGTAAATACGGTAACCCGAAATGCCCGGGCGTGCAGGGTATGCGGCCGGGCCGAAACTGGTCTGGTAGGCGCTGTTTAAGAGTACGGAAACCTCCCGCTGGTCGTCGGGAGAGATTACCCAGGTGACGAGGATATGGCCGCCGCTGTCGTCGGGGCGGTCGCTGGCCTGAATGTGGGAAGGGGGGCGGGTGGGATATTGTCGACGCCGGCGGCGGGCTGGGAGGTCACCAGGGTTTGCGCTAACGTGGAGCAGGGCAGCAGGCCGATTGCGGCGCTCAAAAGCAAGGATGTGGGTGAAGTTTTCATAATATAAAAATCCCCCGTTGCCTAAAAGGGCAACGGGGGATGGATCAGGTTTGAGAGCTTATAGGATACCTTCGTGTTGCTTTACTTCTTCGGCGTTGACGATGGACACCCCAAAGTTGTCGGCGAAGATGAAAAAATCCTGAAAACCGACGTCGCCGCTGTTGTCGAGGTCGGTGCGGGGGTCGAAGTCGGGCTTGCCGAAGTTGTCGGCAAAGATAAAGAAGTCCTGGAACCCCACGCTGTTGCCCTGGCGGGAGAACCAGCCAAAGACCTCGTTACCGTCGGCGTCGAGCGGCCTGACGACGATGACGATGACGCTGGAGGTCTCGTCTTCGAGTTCGAGCACAGTGCCCAAGCCGGCCTGGACGAAAGCGTCGGTTTCGAGGTATACTTCTGCCATCAGCACTAAGAAGGCTTCTTCGGCGGTGGGTATTTCTTCGTCGGCGCCGGCCAGGTCGATGATTTCGAATTCAACGATGATGCTGCCTATGCGGATGACCTTGATGATGATGCGGCTGGGATCGATGTCCATCACTGCCGCCATGGTTTCGACTAGGTTATCGCTGAAGAGTTGGACGGCCTTTTCGTTTTTGATGTCCAGTTCGCCTTCAAATGTGAAGGTGCCCTGGATTGTGGTGACTACTTCGACGTCGGGCGTGCCGCCCACAAGCACGATGCGCGCCAGGTCTGCGGGCGAGCCCACGTCCACGCCCAGGTCGGTTTCGTTGTTGAGGTCAAAAGGGCGCACGGTGTAGATGTAGGTGGTGGCGCCTTCGACGGTTTCGTCGAGGTATTCTGCCGAGCCGGGGCCCAGGGTGGCGAGGAGCGTTTCGGCGCCTTCTTCGGTTTGGCGGTAGACGTTATAGCCCTGCACGCCGCCGCGCGGCACGAAGGTGTTGCCAAAGCTGGATAGGCTGACGGCGTCGTCTATCGACAGGGACCAGGTGAGGGATATGCGGCTGGCCAGGTCGTCGGAGGAGTCGAGGGCGATTAGATTGGTGACCGGTGCCGGCGGGATGTTGTCGACGGCGGCAACGGAGCCGGAGGTGACCACCTGGCTGTGGAGGGGGGCAATATAGAGGGTGGCGAGACTGGCTAATAGTGCGACTAAGTTGCGTTTTTTCAATTTCTTATCCTCCTCAAATAAGAGCGAGAATGGGGGGTGTTTTTATTCAGAGATAAAAATAAAGATACACGGGTTGATGGGGCAGGTCAAGTGAATTTTGGTGGGGTGGTGGGGGCTAGTGGCGCCGGGGTAGAGGGGGTTGCCTCTGGTGTTTTGTGAGTCCCGGACGGCCTTTCGCAGGAGTTTTAGACTAGTGTGAAATTACAATGGGGACATGCGTCTGCGGATGGATCGCGGGTGGCGTTAGGGCGGCCGCCCTGTCCCTTGGCGCCTGGGAAAATATGGATGGAAGACTGCGTTGGGTCTGAATTACTATAAATAAAAAAAGCGCGGTGCCCGGGGGCATCGCGCTTTTTTGTAGATACAGTATATAGAGTGCTTAGTCAGTGCCGTCGGCCGCCCCCTGGACTTGGTAGACGCCGCTCTTGCCGAAGTTATCGGCGAAGATGAAGAAGTCTTGGAAGCCGACGTCGCCGGTGTTGTCGAGGTCGGTGGCGGGGTTGAAGTCGTCGGCGCCGAAGTTGTCGGCGAAGATAAAAAAGTCTTGGAAGCCGACGTCGGCACTGCCGTCGAAGTCGCCCAAAATGATGACGGAGTTGCCGTCGTCGTCGGTCACTAAGTTGCCGTCGTCGTCGGTTTCCAGCAGCACTTCTTCGCCACTGACACCGGTGCCGGTGAGCGGCACGCTGAGTTCGGGATTCGCGGGGTCATCGCTGGTGATGGTGATGGTGGCCGAATAGTCCACTTCGCCGGTGGGGCTGAACTCGATACTGACGTCGAGGGTTTCGCCGCGGGCCAGCAGGAAGGAAGACTCGTCAATGGTGAAGACCGCGTCGCCGTCCAGGGCCAGGGTGCCGCTGAGGTCGAAGTCGCCCAAGTTGCGCACGGTCATGGTGCGCGCTTGCGTGGTGTTGGTGGAGACGTTGCCAAAAGCAAAGGTCGAGCCGATTAGGTCGATATCCTGGAGGACCAGCGCATCGACGTCAACGGTGAGGTTGACGGTGTTCTCGCGCTGGTTGGGATCGTTGGTCAAAACGGTTAACGTCCCTTCGTAAGTGCCGGTCAGGTTGTCGACCTCGGCCGCGTCAAAGGAGACGCTGAAAGACTCCGATTCGCCGGGATCGATAGCCAACTCATCGGTATCGACGGCGTAGCCATCGCCTTCGACCGAGATGGTTAGAAAGAGTATCGCGTCGTCCTCAATGGCATTGTTTGTGTAGGTGAAACTCTGCGAGGTCGTTTCATCCAGACCCAGCGTGCCGAAATCGACATCAACCAGCGTCGATGTGTTAAGCTCGGCCACTTCTTCCACCACGTCTAAACTCTCAACCAGGGTTTCGGGCTCTTCTTCGATTAGCACTTCGAGGGCTTGGACGGTCTCGGCGGCGGTGGGGGCATCCTCGTCTTCGGGGTCATCGACAATATCGAAGACGATGATGACACTGCCTTCCACAAATCTAAAATTCCGGATTTGTTCGCGCTTAAGCCCCGGGTTGTTGTCCAACAGAAAGTCTACTAGTTGATCAATAGCTGCTTCCTGCTTCTGGACAGCTTCCGTGTTAGTGGGATCGGGATCGAGCAGGAGAGCTTCATCTTCGTCCGAGGTTTCGACGGTTATCGCGACCTTATGCACTTGAACGATCTCAGTTTCTTCGTCTTCCGGCTCGGGGGGGACGACTACAGGCTCGGGCGGCGAGCCGACGTTGACCCGCTCTTCAATAGAAACCGCTCCGCTCTCGTTACCTGCCGCGTCGAAGGCGGTGACGGAATAGTTATAGAAAACGCCGTTGGTCACATCGGCGTCGACGTAACTGGAATCGCCGCTGGCCAGCGTTTTGATGATCACGGGGGTCGTGTCGGGGCCGTCGTCGCGCCAGACGTTGTAGCCTGCCACGTCGTTGACGTTGCTAAAAGTGCCGCTCGAGGTAAAGTCGCCGCCGACCGGGGCCTGACGTACGAAATCGTCGTCGGATATGGTCCAGGCGATCGTGATATTGGGAACGGCCAGGTCCACCTTTGCTGTGACCGAAGCGACCGGAACTGGATCTAAGTCATCGGTGCCGGCGGCCGAACCGGAAACGGTGAGTTGGGCGGATACTGGAGATGGGTTTATAAGCGCCACCCCCAATCCCAATAGAACTAAACTTGTCAAAAAACCCATTCTGCCTCTCGACATGTGCAATCTCCTCCTCAATGCTGCGGTCCAAGCTCCCGCACTCATGTTATATGTCTAAATTCCGTTGAAAAAGTACAATTGCATCAGGTTCCAGCGGGGATCCCGATGCAGCGAATCCTCATTAAATCCACACTATGATACGGTTCCTGCTGGGCAGTAACCGACGTAAATTTATAGCTTTATAATGCCAAGTCAAGCAATTTCTTTGATTAATATAGACTTTCACCCCCTCTCCTATGGCAGTTTTACTGCCATAGCTCTTTGTATCACAAGGCTAAAAAATGTGGGATATAATCGTCTGTTTTTTTGGTAAACGATAGTAAAAGAAAGAGTTATGCTATAATAATATTAATAGATTGTGGGCCTAATAATCTCATGGAATATATGGATATCATTTGACAATGTGCAAGCAGTATTTCCCTCCGAATGCTAGAGATGAATATAAACTGGGCACAATTGTACACAATTAAGGATAAATTAGTCTTACAAACAACGTGCAACTGTGACCGGGGACACCAAAATACATTAGAGTTGTCGCGTGATAGTTAATTTTAGATCTTGTTGGTAGCCAGCGTC
>CAXGRO010000366.1:0-6012 GCA_964012055.1 uncultured bacterium | reverse complement strand
AAGCGGCCATGGAAGACGTGCGCCGCCTATTGGCCGACGTGCCCGATCTAACCTATAAATTTTCGCGGCCCTCCTATTTCTCTTTTCGCACCCCCATCGAAATAGAAATCTTCGGCTACAATCTGGAGTCGCTGCGCCTCTTGGCTTCCGAAACCGCCGCGCGCCTGGGCGCGATCGCCGGCCTGGTCGACATCAAAGCCAGTACCGAAGGCGGGCAACCCGAAATTCAGGTGATCTTCGACCGCCAGCGCGTCGCCGAAATCGGCACCACCATTCAGGCCATCGGCCAGCTCCTGCGCAACGAGTTGCAGGGCGAGGTGGCCAGCGAATTGCCGCGCCAGGACCGCAAAATCGACATCCGCGTGCGCGCCGTCGAAGAAGAGCGCGCCAACCTCGAGCATTTGCGCCGCATGGTGGTCAGCCCCGCCGCCTACCCCATCCCGGTGCCGCTCGACGTCGTCGCCCAGGTGCAGATGGTGGAAGGGCCGGCGGAAATCCGCCGCATCGACCAGGAGCGCGTCGCCGTGGTCGGCGCCAACCTCGACGGCCGCGATTTGGGCGGCGCCGTGCGCGACATCCAAACGGCGCTGGCCGGTCTGTCATTGCCTGAAGGTTTTACCATTGGCATCGGCGGCCAGAACGAAGAAATGGTGCGCTCCTTCGACAGCATGAAATTCGCCCTCGCCCTGGCCGTCTTTCTGGTCTACCTGGTCATGGCCTCGCAGTTTGAGTCGCTGCTACAACCCCTGGTCATCATGTGTACCATCCCGCTGGGGCTGGTGGGCAGCGCCCTGGCGCTCTTGCTGAGCGGCCAGACCATTAGCGTAGTGGTGCTCATCGGCCTCATCATGCTGGCCGGCATTGTGGTCAACAACGCCATTGTTTTGGTCGACTTTATAAACCACCTGCGGCGCGACGAGGGCCTGGCCAAAATCGACGCCATCGTGCGCGCCGGCAGCCTGCGCTTTCGCCCCATTCTGATGACCACTTCCACCACCGTTTTGGGACTTTTGCCCATGGCCTTGGGGCTGGGCGAGGGCGCCGAAATTCGCGCCCCCATGGCCATTACCGTTATCGGCGGCCTGCTCTTTTCCACCGTGCTCACCCTGGTCGTCGTCCCCGTCGTCTATTCCATTCTCGACCGGGGTCAGTAGAGGAGTTACAGGTATGAAACTGTCCGAATACGCCGTCAACCGGCCCGTCACCATGGTCATGGTCGCCCTCAGCCTCATCGTTTTGGGCGCCATCTCGCTCACCCGATTGCCGCTGGAACAAATGCCCAATATCTCCTCTTCCGGCATTAACGTGCGGGCCAACTACGACTCCTCCTCGCCCGAGGAAATCGAGCGCCTCATCACCTTGCCCCTGGAAGAGGTGCTGGCCACCTTGAGCAACGTCGACCAGATCACCGCCACCTCGTCGCAAAACCGCGCCTCGGTGCGCGTCGACTTTGTCTCTGGCACCGACATGGACCTGGCCAATATGGAAGTGCGCGAGCGTGTTGACCAGGTGCGCGGCGATTTGCCTGCCGACCTCGACCACGTGAAAATTTGGCGCTGGCAGTCGGACCAGCGCGAATTGCTGGAGGCCAACATCGGCTGGCGCGGCGCCGGCGACCGCCTGGGCGACATCACCCGCAAGGTAATCGAGCCGCGCCTGCTGCGTCTCAACGGGGTGGCCAACGTGGTCATCGAAGGGCTGGAGGAAAAGCAACTCATCGTCGCCCTCGACCAACAGCGCCTCGACGCCCACAACGTCTCGCTGCCGACCCTGGCCTGGCAGGTGAGCAACAACAACGCCAACGTCTCGTTGGGGCGCGTGATGGAGGGCGAGCGCCGCTACCAGGTGCGTGCCATCGGCGAATTTCAAAGCGCCGACGATATTGCCGCCCTGCCCCTGCTCAACCGCGACATCCGCCTGCAAGACGTCGGCCAGGTCAAATACGAATATCCCGAAAAAAGGCGCTATGAACGACTCAACGGCGTCGACGCCGTTGACGTCGAAATCTTCAAAGCGCCCACCGCCCCGGTCATCGAAGTGTCCAACGCTCTGCGCCAGACCCTAGACGAAATCGAAGCCGAGTACGGCGGCGACCTGGAAATAGAAGTGGTGCGCGACCGCTCCGAAACCGTGTTGCGCGAGGTAAACAATTTAACCAACGCCGCCTTTTTGGGCGCCATTTTAGCGGTGGGCATCATCTTCGCTTTTCTGCGCAACATCCGCAGCACCCTGGTGGTGGCCGCCGCCATCCCCACCGCGGCGCTGTGCGTTTTCACCGGCATGTACGTGGCGCGCCAGTTCTTTGGTTCCACCATCACCCTCAACATGGTGTCGATGATGGGGTTGATGTTGGCCGTGGGCATGCTGGTGGACCCGGCCATCGTCACCCTCGAAAGCATTTTCCGCCGCCGTCAGGAGGAGGGCGACGACGCGCGCCAGGCCTCGCTGCGCGGCAGCCGCGAAGTGGGCATGGCGGTGATGGCTTCGGCGCTGACCACCATGTGCGTCTTTGTGCCCTTCTTCTTTCTCAACGACAGCCGCATGGGCACCTGGATGCGCGACGCCGGCCTGAGCATCTGCCTGGCGGTGATGGTCTCGATGATCGTCTCGCTCTCGCTCATCCCCCTGGCCACCTCGCGCCTCTTCAAAGTCGAATACGACCGCTACGACAAACCGCTCAAAGGCCTGGTGCTAGCGGCGCTACTATGCCTGGTCGGCTGGCTGCTCTACAGCGCCGGTTGGCAGGGTGCCGCGCAATGGCTAAACACCTGGTGGGGGCGCGTTTGGGGTTCCATCGTCGCCATGGAATGGCCCGCTGCCACCGGCTGGAGCACCAGCCTGGTGCTGGTCGGCGCCGCCGTCTGGCAGTGCTGGCGCCGCGGCATGCGCCAAACCTACGCCGGGGTACTCAACTGGACCCTCGACCACCGCTTGATCGCCGTCGTTGCGGCCCTAGGGCTGATGGGCGGCGGTATCTACCTCTTCATGCAAATGGAACAACACGGCACCCCTTGGACTCCCGAACGCCGCGTCGACATATCGCTGCAAATAGAGCGCAGCTACAGCATCGACCAGATCAAAGAACTCTTCGACGAAATCGAAGACACCCTGCTGGCGCAAAAGGACGAACTCGACATCGAAACCCTCTCTACCAATTTCCGCCTGCGCCGCGGCAGCATTAGGGCGCGCCTGGTCGACGCCGACGACGGCAAGCTGAGCACCATGGAAGCGGGCAGCAAAATCCTCAAACTGCTGCCCGAAAAAGTCGGCGTCACCTACAACCGCGGCCGCACCCGCAGTTGGGCCGGCCGTACCCAGGGCGTGGAAGTGGTGCTCAAAGGCCGCGACAGCGAAGTGCTGGCGGTGCTGGCCGAGGAAGTATCGGCGCAATTGGCGCAACTGCCCGGCGTGCAAGACGTAGACACCTCGCTGGAAGAAACCGAAGAAGAAATCCGCGTCGAGGTCAACCGCGACCAGGCCCTCAGCTACGGCCTGTCGCCGCAGGACGTGGCCACCACCATCAACACCGCCCTCAGCACCCGCCGCACCAGCACCTTCAAAACCGCCGACCGCGAAATCGACCTGGTTTTGCAATTGGAAGAAGAAGACCGGGTCAACCTAGAACAACTCAAGAACAGCCGTTACGAGGGCCACGACGGCGCCCCGGTGCAATTGGCCAGCCTGGCGTCGTTCCAATTGCGCGAAGGCCCCGAAGACCTGCAGCGCAACGAGCGCCAGCAAACCATCACCGTCTTTGCCAACACCAAAGACCGCAAAGCCGCCTACGCCATGATGAAGCCGGTGAAGGAGATGATGGCCTCCATCGCCCTGCCCTCGGGCTATTCCTGGGACCTGGGCCGCGCTGCCCGCTGGATGGACCAGGACTCCAGAGAGGGCCATTTCGCCATGCTCTTTGCCGTCTTGCTCATCTACCTTATCATGGCCTCGCTCTTCGAGTCGTTCATCCACCCCTTCACCATCATGCTCTCCATCCCCTTCTCGCTCATCGGCGTCTCCCTGGGCTTCTACGCCCTCGACGTGCCGCTCGACATGAATGGCATCATGGGTTTACTCATCCTCTTTGGCATTGTGGTCAACAACGGCATCGTCATGGTCGACCACATCAATCACTACCGCCGCGAGGGCATGCCACGGCGCCAGGCCATCTTGCGCGGCGGCCAAAACCGCATGCGCCCGATCATGATGACCGCCTTCACCACCATCCTCAACCTGACGCCGTTAGTATTGCCCATGATCTACGGCACCGCCGAAGGCTTTGCCAAGCGCTGGGGCCCGGTGGGTCTGGTCGTAGTCTGTGGCCTGGCCAGTTCCACTCTCTTAACCCTGCTTTTCGCTCCCGTCCTCTACTCGCTGCTGGACGATTCGTCCCAGTGGATGCGCAAAGTCGTGCGCTCCGCCTACAAATCGTAAAACCGATATTTATACCAACAGGAAACCCCCATACTATGCGCATAATCTTCACTTTACTCATTTTCTTACCCACCCTCCTCCAGGCCCAACCCCTTACCCTGGAGGAATGCCTCGCCCGCGCTCTCGATTACAACTCCGACGTGCGCCTCGCGCAGCAAAACGTGCGGCGCGCCCAGGCCGACCTCCAAAGCGCCCGCGCCGACTACCTGCCTTCGGTCAATGCCACCCTCTTCGGCTACACGCGCTCGCGCACCGGCTCGTCCATTCGCATTCAAGAAAACCCCACCGGCGAAATTGACCCCGAAACAGGCCAGCGCATTTTCCGCGAGGAGACCACCCTCATCCCCGGCATCAACCGCAATTCCTACGCCTTCAGCACCTCGCTCAACCAAACGATCTACGACGCCGGTCGCCGCGCCAACACCAACGCCGCCGCCCGCCGCGACCTCACGGGCGCCGAATACGGTTTCACCAGCAGCCAGCTCGACGTCACCGCCCTGGTCAAGCGCAACTACTTCGACCTGCTCAAAACCAAAGAACTGGTCGAGGTCCAAGAAGAAGCCGTAACTCTGAGTGAAAAACAATTGGAAGACGCCCGCGCCCGTTTTGAAGTAGGCTCCGGCACCGAAGTCGACGTGCTGCGTCTGCGCGTCGCCCTGGACAATGCCCGCGCCCAATTGATCAACGACCAGCAGAGCGTCATCATCGCCCGCGCCAACCTCAATCACATCATGGGTGCCGCCATCCGCACCCCCTTAGAAGTCCTCCCCCTGCAAGAGGGCCAGTGGCACACCCCCGTCCTCCAAGACAGTCTCGCCTCCCTCATCTCCCGCGCCCAACAACACAACCCCACCTTGCTGCGCCTCGACCAGGCCGCCCTGGCTGCCGAACACGACATCGCCGCCGCCCACAGCGCCTACCGCCCGCGCCTGGGCGGCAACGTCAGCTACAGCCGCAACAACGAAGTTTTCGACCGCGTCTACCAGGATCTGGACCGCAACTACCGCCTCAACGTCGGCGTCTCCCTGACCTACAACCTCTTCGACGGCGGCATCCGCCGCGCCAACGTCGCCCGCGCCCGCACCGCTTTGCAAACAGCCAAGACGAATCTCGAACAACAGCAACGCGAAATCGCCCTGGCCGTAGAAGTGTCCCACCTGGAATTAATCCGCCTGGAAAAAATCCTGCGCCTGGCCGAGCGCACCGTCGAGTTAGCCGAGGAAGACCTGCGCCTGGCCCAAGAGCGCTACCGCGTCGGCAAGGGCCGCCTCCTCGAAGCCTTAGACGCCCAGGTCAACTTCACCGAAGCCCGCAGCAATCTGGTGCGCACCCGCTACGACATGAAAATAGCCGAAGCCGATCTAGAGCGTTTAGTCGGTGGCTGGTAAGTCTTCCAATTACTCCGCTCAACGTTCTTGGCGTTAACTTGTAGTCGTTTGGGGGCGGCGGCCTTGTCTTTGGTGTTTTGTGAGTCCCTCGGGGGGCCTGCCCTACCCCGCTCCCCCACAGCCCTTTGGGCTGTGAGTCCCGGCCCCCCTTTCCCCCGGCCGCCCCCCACAAAACACCGCCGGCAAAACCGCC
>CAXGRO010000365.1:0-6029 GCA_964012055.1 uncultured bacterium | reverse complement strand
ATCCCTCCCTGAGGGAATTCGGCCGAATCGCCGCTTTAAAAGTGGCCACTATATTAATGTAGCGCAGGGGCTATTGTCGATCAATCGCCGAGGAGTTTGTCTCCGCTTGCATCCATCAACGAGCAAATACAAATTTCAGATGGCTTCTGTGACCAAGATGACGTAGCCCGTCTGCGCAGACCCTGGACAACCATAGCTGGTCAGACACTCGCGCACCTCGAACCCACTCCCATTAAGGGCAGAAGTTAGGTCCATCAGGGTGTGATGCCGAAGGCGGAGCGTCCCTATTGTTTCACCGGTCGTCTTCTCGATCGTCACCGTCTCGATCCGAGACGATGTGTCGTACTCCCTCACATGGCTGATCTCGACGCGATCACCTGAAACCTCATACGAGAGAAGCCCCTCTCGGCGCAACACGGGCTGGTTCTCTTCGGAGTACGCATCAATTATAAAACGGCCTCCCTGTTCCAGGTGGCGGCGGACGCACGCGAAGCAATCGCCTAGTTCGCTGAGTCCAAGAACGGCGACAGTCCGGAACGGGAATATGACGAGGTCGAAGGAAGTGCGGAACTCGAAGGCGCGGATATCAGAGGCAACAAACTGCACCCCTATTCCACTTTCTCCCGATTTGGCACGAGCCCGGATGAGATAGGGAACACAGTTGTCAATCCCTACAATACTTCTACAGGCGCGCGCGACCGGCAGTGTGATACGGCCGGTGCCGCAGGCGAGTTCAAGGGTAGAACCGCCAGCTTCTCGTGCTTGTTCCACCCAGAACTGAACGTCCTCGTCGAGCCGTTCGTGCAGTGCGTCGTAATGTGCGCCGCAATTCAAAAAGGTGCGATCACTCACCGTTAAACTGTATAAGTTAAGAGCCCAGGTGCTCATTCCATTGGATCTGCATGACCTCTCCTGGCTGGTCAACGTCAAAGGTCACCGACGCGCCAGCACGTCTAATGCACTGCCTTTTTGGTCCATTGCAATGGCGGAGATAGACCCAGCATCATGAAATCTGACTTCAATGAGCTCGCTTCCCTCAACATATAGCTTTGCGAGCCTGTGCATCCCGTCGAGAATCCACGGACGACCGCTGTACATTAAGAAGTCCAGTGGATACGAAATATCGGTCGTCGCCAAGCGCTTCGTCTGATGCGGAGATGCCATCGGATTTTGGATTACAGCCATCGGAGCTATATCGAATAACATACCCTTACCAGGACCTGAAGACCAAAGGAGCAGATCTAGCAGATAATCAAAACGCGATCTGCTGACCAGATCTACATCTGCGTTGAGACTCCACACCTTTGTTACATTCCAATTAAAGGGAAGGATATGGTCTTTGAGAATCTCCGGTACGTGCTTGGACATGGTAAGGTAGTGGGCGATTGCGCAAAAAAAGACCACAGCTTTCGACCGTGATCTTTTTTTGCGCCGTACTATCACTCACCGCTCAGCGCAGCAACAGCATCTTGCGCACCTGGCTAAAACCGTCAGCCTCCAGGCGGAAGAAATACACGCCGCTGGCCGCCGCCCTGCCCTGGCGATCGCGGCCGTCCCAGGCAACGCGGTAGCGGCCCGCCGCCTGCGCCCCGTCGCGCAACACCCTCACCCGCTGGCCCAAAACATCGTAAATGGCCAGGCGCACCCAGCCCTCTTCGGCCAGGTCGTAGGCAATGGTGGTCTCGTGATTAAACGGGTTGGGATAGTTGGGCAGCAGCGCGTAGTGTTCGGGCACGGTGCGCACGGCAAAGGACTGCGGCACCTGCAGCCGCGCAATGCCACCGCTCGTTTGCACCGCCGCAGCGCTCAAGTGCAACATCGCCTCGCCAACCCCTTCGCCGGCGCGAAAGCGCAGATTGGCCACGCTACCCTCGCCGGAAAATTCCTCTCGCAAACGCCGGTGAGAAAAGAGCGCGATCTCGTCGTCCCCGGTGGCAATCTGGGCGTAGATCCCGGCCGCCGCGTCAGCCATTAGATCGGGGCGCTGCCCCTCTTCGCCCATCCAGGTCAGCACGGCGGGATCGTAGCGCAGCAACAACCCCAAGCCGCGCCAGTCGGCCGCCCCCTGCGCTCGCAGTTCAACGACGACTTCGTCTCCATCCAGTCGCGTTTGGGCCAGCAGATCCAGGTCGCCGGGGCGGGCCGATAGGTCGGGCACGCTGACCTACACCGTGTCTTCCTGAGCGCCCGCCATCCCGGCGCAGAAAGCGACGAGTAAAAATGCGCGGAATAAATTGGTTTTAAACACCGCGGCCACCTCCATAGTATAGTTCAAACACAAAAGGACCCCGCCGAGTAGAAATGAGGTGGGGCCCTTAGCTAGACATGTAATAGAAGTGCGGAATCCCGCGATTCACTTTTTAATTATACAACAAGAGTGGCCAATAGACAAATTAATCTTCGCACTCTTTTTATGCCCTTGATCCGGTTTTGACCATAAAGTAATGTATAGATCTTAAGAAAAGATAATCCCATGTCGCTATCTCCTGTATCCATCCGGCCAGTCGCCGGCGCCGACCTCGACGCCTGCCACGCCATCGAAACCGCCTGCTACGGCCCCGAAGGGGCTACGCGGGCGCGCATCGAGCGGCGCATTGCCACCTACCCTAAGGGATTTTTGGTGGCGCAAGCAGGCGAAGAAATCGTCGGCTTTATCAACAGCGGCGCCAGCCACAAAGACGACATAAGCGACGAAGAATTTAAGGACATGGTAGGCCACCAGGAAGACGGGCGCAACATCGTCGTCTTTTCGCTGGCCGTGCAACCGCAATTCCAAAAACGCGGCATCTCGCGCAAGCTCATGCAACACTTTATCGAGGCCTCCAAACAACTGGGCAAAAAAAACATTCTCTTGCTCTGCCAGCCCGAACTCATCGACTACTACCGGCAATACGGTTTTTCCTCCCGCGGCCCCTCTAAATCGGCGCACGGCGGTCTGCAATGGCGCGAAATGCGCTTGTCTCTCTAACCCCTAGGAAACGACCCATGACTATAGAAGAACTCCGCCAGACCATCAACTACGACGAAGACCAAGTTACCTCCTACACCCTCCCCGACCCCCTCGTCTGCGCCGACGGCACCCCGGTTTCCGACGTACAGACCTGGAGCGAGCGGCGCCGTCCCGAAATTTTCGACCTCTTTGCCCGTCAGGTCTACGGCCAAATGCCCGCAAAGCCGCAAGACATGCACAGCGAGGTCACGTCCACCGCCCAGGTATTCGACGGCCGCGCCACCCGCAAGGAAGTCTCGGTCTACTTTGCCGCCGGCAACGGCGACCCGCGCATGGACATTCTCATCTACCAGCCCAACCAGCTCGCGACGCCGGCCCCCACTTTTGTGGGCCTCAATTTCTTTGGCAACCACTCCACCCAGCCCGACCCAGAAATAACCCTGTCGAGCCGCTGGATGCGCGGCGGCGAGCAATACGGCGTCGTCGACCACCGCGCCACCGAAAAATCGCGCGGCTCGGCCGCCTCGCGCTGGCCGGTACAAAGCATCGTCGAACGCGGCTACGCCCTGGCCACCATCTACTGCGGCGACCTCGACCCCGACTACGACGACAGCTTTCAAAACGGCGTGCACCCGCTGTTTTACCGGCAGGGCCAAACCCGGCCGGCAGACGACGAGTGGGGCGCCATCGGCGCCTGGGCCTGGGGCCTGAGCCGTGCCCTGGACTACTTTGAGACCGACGCCGACCTCGACCACCGGCGCGTCGCCGTCATGGGCCATTCGCGCCTGGGCAAAACCGCCCTGTGGGCCGGCGCCTGCGACCCGCGCTTTGCCCTGATGATCTCCAATAATTCGGGCTGCGGCGGCGCCGCCCTCTCGCGCCGCCGCTTTGGCGAAACCATAGCCCTTATCAACACCGCCTTCCCGCACTGGTTCTGCGGCAATTTTAAACAGTACAACGAAAGCGAAGACGCCCAACCCTTCGACCAGCACATGCTCATCGCCCTCAGCGCCCCGCGCCCCGTCTACATCGCCAGCGCCGTCGAAGACCTGTGGGCCGACCCGCGCGGCGAATTCCTCGGCGCCCTCCACGCCGACCCCGTCTACCGCCTCCTAGGCACCGAAGGCCTACCCGCCGCCGTCATGCCCGATATCGAAGAACCGGCCATGGGCACCATCGGCTACCACGTTCGCCAAGGCGACCACGACGTCACCGACTACGACTGGCAGCGCTACATGGACTTTGCCGACCGCCACCTGGGCACATAATGGGCAAAGAAAAAGTCGACCGCCGCACCATTGCCATCCACTGCGCCAAGTGCAAAACCCTGCTCTATAGATACCGCAAAGGCGGGCGCGGCGGCCTGGTCAAATGCCTGGTCGAACGCATTGCCGAAGACCACACCGCCGGCGACCTCAAATGCCCCCGGTGCAAGCAGGAGTTCGCCCGCCCGCGCATGATGGAGGGCAAGCCAGTTCACAAAATCATCCAGGGCAAAGTTTACACCAAAGGCATGTCGAGAAAGTAATAAACGCCGCGCCTCAAACAGCGCGGCAGAGTTTCCCTAAATGAGCAAAAAAATCATCAGACAAAACATCGCTCTCCTGCCAAACCGCCTGCAGGACATGGGCGACCCCAAGGTCAAAGACTGGTGGGAGAAATACCTCAAACACGTCATCCCCTTCCGCGGCATTAAAACGCCCATCTTGCGCCCCGTCCTGCAGCAGTGGTGGAAAACGGAAGTAGCAACTCAAAATCTGACGTTGCAAAAAGAAACCGCCTACGCCCTCTTCGAATCAAAGTGGTCCGAAGACAAACTCGCCGGCATTCTGGCCTTTGAAAACCTCGCCCCCCAACTGCAGGTAACCGACCTGGCTTATTTTGAACGCCTCTTCGAGAAAGGTCTGCTCTACGAGTGGAACAACACCGACTGGCTCTGCGTCAAGGTCCTGCACCGCCTGGTGCAAAGAGGCCGCCCCTTCGCCCAGCCCATCGCCGCCTGGGCCGAGCGCACCGACGCACCCCTGTGGCTGCGCCGCGCCGGCGTAGTCTCCTTCGTGCGCGTCGCCAAACACGGCGACGCGCCGCCCAACTTCCCCGGCACCTTAGACTTGATGCTCACCGCGGCCGCCCACACCATACAAAGTTCGGAGCGCTTTTTGCAAACCGGCACAGGGTGGCTACTGCGCGAAATCAGCGTGGCAGACCGCCGCCGCATAAACGACTTCATTGGCGCCCACATCAAACACTTCACCCGCGAGGGGCTCCAGTACACCGTGGAAAAATTCCCCAAAACAGCAAAACAAAAAGCATTAACCCATTGGAAGAAGGCCCAATAACCTAAACGGAGACCTGTTTATGAACGCATCTGACGAGGAGATCATCTTCACCGACAACTTCGACGGCCAATTAGACGAAGAGTGGTCCTGGCTGCACCCCGACTCCGAGGCTTGGCGCTTACAGGATCAGGGCCTAGAAATCCGCGTTGAACCCGGCGTCGCCGACACCGTCAAAAACGCCCTATTGCGCCCCGCCCCGCCGCGCGCCCAAGGCCCCTTCGCCATCGAAGTAACCGTCGCCAACCACACCCACCCCACCCAACAATACGAACAGGCCGGCATCACCTGGTACTGCGACGGCAAACCCGTCTTCAAACTGGTCAAGGAATTAATCGATGGCGATCTCTACATCATCCCTGGCCGCCGCCCCATGCCCGCCCAAAACGTCGACCTGCGCCTCGTCGTCACCGCCGATTCGTGGGAGGCCCAGTACCGCCCCCAGGGCGACGGCGACTTCCACACTGCCGAAAGCGGCGAACTGCCCCCGCCTAGCAACGACCAGGTGAGCATCCAATGCTACAACGGTCCGCCGGACCAAGAACACTGGATCCGCTTCACCAATTTCCAGATCAAGCGGCTGTAGTATCTATGCTCAATATACTCTTGCTACTATTGTAGGCTGGTATAAATGGGCGTTTGCCTGGAACGCGGCAAGGGGGGACCTCTCGCTCATGACGCTCAATTCTAAGAAGCTGTTTGGTTAAAAATTCATTTTGTAGATTATGAGGATCTTCCATCCC
>CAXGRO010000364.1:0-6053 GCA_964012055.1 uncultured bacterium | reverse complement strand
GGACCCGCCGCGGGCGATCCGCGTCGACCAAGACCTTCGCGGCCTCCTGCGCCACGTCCCCGGCGGCGGCCGACGCGCCATGTACCTGAGCACCGACCACAAAGATGCCGTGCGCCAGGTAGACGCCTTGCAGGTTGATGGCATCGAAGTAATAGACTCCGAAGATGCCATCGCCCGAGGCTGGTTCGGCGGCGACTGCGCCCCGTTCCGCTCGCGGGTGGGCGACCTGGTCGTCCTCACCGCAGCCGACCGCCAACTACTCTACGACTACGACCACGGCCTCTCCGTGTACCGCGGCGCCCACGCCAGCCTGTCGGCGGCGGAGATGCTCGTTCCCCTGCTGGTCAAACCTTGCGATTAGACCACAAGCCCCCACAGGGGTTGACAAACATTGTATAATCAAGTTAATGAACCACATGCCCACCGGCGCTTATAGGGGGCGGTCTTGCCGGCGGTGCTTTGTGGGGTAGCGGAAGGGGGCAAGGGCGGCCGGGACTCACAGCCGCAAAGCGGCTGTGGGGGAGTGAGGCCGGGCAGGTCGCCCTGGGGACTCACAAAGCACCATAGGCAAGGCCGCCCCCCATAAGCGCCCCAAGGCCATCGTTAACTACCCCAAGTTCAAGAACCCTCACGCGGTCGATTAATCAAAAAAAATCAACCGCACCCGCTCAATACTTTTCACCAAGGAGTCTTCTACATGCTCGCTCGCACCTACCTAACCCGCACCCTGGCGTCGCCTTTGCCGTCGCCGCCCCCCTCTTCGATCCAGCCCAGGCTGAAACCTACAAAATCGACGTCCACCACTGCTCCGTCGACTTCAGCATCCGCCACCTGGTGAGCCGTACCAAAGGCAATTTCAGCGATTTCTCAGGCACCATCACCTACGACAATAACAAACTCGAAGCCCTCTCAATTGACGCCACAATCCAGGTGACCAGCATCGACACCGACAACGAAAAGCGCGACGGGCACCTCAAATCCCCCGACTTCTTCGACGTCGAAAAATATCCCCAAATCACCTTCAAAAGCACTAAGACAGAAAAGCAAAGCGACCTACTACTACCGGCGATTTCACCTTGCACGGCGTCACCAAATCTATCCAATTGCCCGTCGAAGTTCTGGGCCTGGGCACGCATCCCTTTCACAACGTACCGGTGGCGGGTTTCTCCTCCGATATCACCCTCAATCGCTCGGACTACGGGGTGAACAATTGGACCGACAAGGCCGGCGTTTGGGCGACGAAGTCAAGGTTTCGATACTGATCGAAGCGCTGGCCAAATAACACTCCTTCTATATAAATCCTTCAGCCCCTATTCAGCAGGGTCGCCCCAACCGGGTGCGGCCCTGCTGTTTTTTTGCGGCCTGGTTTCGGCGTATACCTAGTACGCCTACCCGACCGTCCCATACTAAGCAAAACGAAACTATCTACTCCACCAACGCCATATAATCCGGCCGCACTGGCCAAAAAATATCAATCACATCCGCCCCCCTCGGACTCAACTTCGCCGCGTGCACCATCCCCCCCGGCTGCAAAATAACATCCTTCTTATCCCCACTCATCGGCAACCAATCGTCAATAATCCCCTCCTCCATTTCTCCATTCAAAACCATCATCAACTGATCCTCGGGATGAAAGTGCATCGGAAAAGTAGAATTGGCCGCCATGCTCACAAAACTCAACATAAAATTTTTGCCCCACATCAAGCGCGTGTGTGCCGTGGGATTGTCCGCGTCCATACCGGGCAAAACGATGGGAATGAGCGGAATATCGCCAAAGCGGTACGCCTTGCACGCTTGCAGAGACGTCCGCTCTATACCCTGATCGGGAAAGGACCCGTCCACCCCCTGCGGCAACGGCGTGCCGGCCAACTTTAAATGGTCCGGCCGCACCGGCGAAAAAATCTCCATGGCTTTCAGCCCGTCGGCCCCAGCTCGCAACGACCGCCGCATGCCCGCCGTCAAATAGAGCACCGTGTCGCCCCCCAACTCAACCTCCTCGCCGTCCACCGTGCAAACGGCCGACCCCTGCTGCGTTATGGTGATGAGTTCCCCTTCCATTTCCTGCTCTGGATACTCGGCACCGGGCGCCATCTCAAGCAATTCTAGCAACGTCCCCTTACCCCACGAAACCGTCGCCGTAACCCCAGGCGCTAGGTCAATTGTAGGCAATTCATCGGGCGCGTATACCACGCCTTCTTCCATGCCCAAAACCACCCCCGTATCCGGCACCTCGCGCGGGCGGCTGGTGAGGCCGAGTTCCTCAATCCACGCGGCATTGCGTTCTTTCCAAGAACTCATCCTATCTCTCTCCTTCTCATTCTATAGTCGGCTGCGACTCGCCGTCCAAATATGGGCTTAAGTTTATCATATGATAACCGAAGATCACCTCAGCCAGACCTCCTGTCAATAAATCTCGCGCCTTTACCGCACATTAAACCCGCCGCTCGTTCAACAAATCTACAACCGCGGAGATCGGGTAGCGGAGCCGTCCCACGCGAACAAAATCCAAGTCCTTTCAAAACGTCCGACTCAACCGCGCCGACACCTCCCACCCGTCCTCGTTGCCGTCCAACGGCCGCGCAAAATACACGCGCACGTCCTCAATATCGGCCGCCAACCCCACACTCCTCTGCAAGTCCATCTCGCCCCCGTCGGCCATCTAGGCGACGCCCGCATCGGCAAAAACCCCCACGTGGAAGCCGCGCCGTTGCCCCAGCCAGCGCGCGCCGCTGTCCATCCAGTACTCGGCGTTCAACAACACCATGCGGTCACCGCTGAACTCCTTAAAACCATAACCCCGCAGCGTCGAAAAGCCGCCCAGGTCAAAGAGAAACTGTTGTGGCACCGCGCCCGAGGCCGCCCCCAAGCGCAAGCGCGCGTCCAACCGCGACCAGCCGTTGACCACCTGGTGGCGCCGCAGATCAGCCGTGTAGCGCCCAAAGTCCGCTTCCCCGGTGCCCCCCCCTCAACTACCCCGCGCAACAACCAGCCGCGCCACGGGCACGGGTGGTGGGCGTCGTTGCGGCTGTCGTAATTCAGCCGCAGCGACGCACCGTTAAACCAGCCCTCGTCCACCGCCGGGTTGGGGCGAAACGCCTTGCGGCCCAACCCAGAGCCGAAGAGGCCCCAATCCACCTCGTTTTCCAGCGAGCCGTACTCGTCGAGACCCAGCTGCGCCGTCCATTCTATCCTGCAACTCGGCCGGCAATGCCCGTACAGACTTAAACCCCGCCGGCGGTAGTAATCGCGCCGGAAAAACAGCGCCGCCAGGGTATTCTCCTCCTCGGCGATGACCCAGCGGTCCTGGGTGTCGGTCAAATCGTAGCTCTCAACGCCCAGCGTCCAGTCTCCGCGACGCCGCTCCACACCTACCCGGTAGCCGCAGATCTCCGCCGTTAAAAGCAAACCCAACCTCGCCCGTTCGCGTTAAGCCGTAGCGCCAGGCCGCCGGGGTCCAACGCCAACCCAGGTACGTGCCTTCGACCCGATTGTAGCGCAGCTGCAACCCTTCGGGCTCAACCGCCCAAAAGTCGGCCAGGGTGCGGTTGCGGCCGGTGTAGAACCGCCTTGCCGACGCGCCGTGAACCGGGTCGATACTGCCCAAATTGGCAAAAACGTCCGCCAACCCAGCCTCGGTCCCCTTTTTCTGCCGCGCCAAGGCCCCGGCGCGGCTCACCACGTGTACCAGCAACTGATCCATTGAGCCTTCCACCTGCACCAGTACCGAGTCGCTATCGCCGAACATCACCATGTAAAAATCGCGCACGGTCTCGCCCTCGGTCCGGTAGAGTACCCACATCGATTCGCCCGGCTCATCCACCTTGAGCACCGTTTCCCAGTCTCCGCCTTGCACCAGGCCATTGAGCAACTCGGGCGGGCGGAAATCGCCGCGAGAAAAGCTATCCCCCGCCTCGTACACCCCCACTTTGACTCGGTCGATCTCCTTGAGCAATTGGCGCTCGACCTCGATATTGGGCGCAAACACGCTAAAAAACTTAATCGTGCCCAGACTCATGGGGCCCGCGGTCAATTCGACGACGCGGTCGTACTCCACCCCGGGCGTCTGTTTTTCAATCTCGCGCCGCATGCTGCTCAACTCGGCGGCGCCAAAACACCCCGTCAACGCCCCGGCCATCAGGGCAGAAGCGGCCAGAAATCCCACTCTATGCCATGTCATATCTATTCCCTCCGTGTCCCTTTATTTGCCCTCGGCCGATCCGTCTTTATTGCCTAGGTTGAGCCCTTCTAACGGCTCGATATTAAACTTGCTACCAATGCGGCCCAACTCCGCCGAATCGATATCGCCGACAATGTTCACCAGAACCACCTCACCCTTCTGTCTATTCCCCTTTTCGTCCCTCTTACCTTCGACTACGGCGACGAAGAGCCCGGCGATATTTGTATCGTCCAATTTTAAGTAGAGGTCGACGTGTTCGCCCTCCTCGCGAATGCGCACAACTTTTTCCCACTGCTCTTTTTCCAGCCGCCCGACGATGCGGCCCAACACGTCTTCCATGCCAACCGCCTTAGCCCCTTCAAAAACCCGCACCTGAATCAGCTGCAATTTGTCGAGCACGTCGGCAAATTCCTCGTCCTCCAGGCGCACGGCGCCGGCCACCATGCGCAGCAGCGGCTTGCGCAAAAAGACCTCCACCGAGGGCTCCGACGGCTCGGCACCGCCCTTGGTCTGCAATTCGACGTACCCGGTCAATTGCTTAACTTCATCGGCGGCCAGTGGACCGCCCAGCGCCATCAGTATCCACAAAATGGTTAATAAACGTATAATTTCACCTCGCAGATTTATAAGTTTTACTCTCATTACATGGCCTTTCCGTCCAGCGCCGATTGCGCCCCGCGCACCATGGGGGCAACAACCCGTTGTCCGATCACTTCGTCGCGCACGGTGTAGCCGGTGCGGCGACTGACGCGCGCCACATACGCCAGGGCAAAGCGCGCCTGGCGCTCGGCCAGCGCCACTTCCTGCGATTCGGGAGCCGCAACTTCCTTTTGCAATTTGGGCGAAAACAACACCGCCAGCACCGCCACCAAGGCAAACCCCAGCGCCGGTCGCCACAGCGGCTCAAACCACTGCTGCAGACGCCGCCGCAGTGCCGCCCAGCGCTCGGCCTCCACTTCTTCCAGCACCTGTGGAGGGCAGTGCAATTCCGGCAGTCCACTCAAATCCCGCTCCAATTGCCGCACCGCCGCCCATTCGGTCTCACACGCATCGCAACTCTTCAGGTGGGTTTCCAGACGCCCCACCTCCGCCGCCGGCAGTTCGCCTTCCAGGTAGAAATCCAACCGCTCTTGCGTCCAACTGCACATATTTTCTCGCTCGGCTCTATTCATCTTTATTCACCCTCTTTCAAGCGCCGCCGCAAAGTCTGGCGCGCCCGGTGCAAATAGACCTTAACCGTGTTGAGCGGCATTTCCAGCGCCGCCGCGATCTCTTCGTAACGCATCCCCTGAATCTGCCGCAACACCACAACAGCGCGCTGCGTCTCTTCCAACTCGGCAATGGCCCCCTCCAGCTTATCCCTGAGCTCGGCCGCCTCCAGTTCGGCGTGCGGATTGCTGGTGGAGTCGGCCGGGGTCTCGGGCACCTCGTCCACCTCGCGCCGCACCCGCCGCCGCCGCAACCCGTCCAGGCAGGCGTTGCGCGTCACCCGGGTGATCCAGCGTGGCACATCGTCGTCGTCCAGGTCCATGCCCCGCCGCCACAAGCGCAGGAGCACTTCCTGCGTCACGTCCTCGGCGTCTTCGCGATTGCCCAGATAATAAGTAGGCAAAGGTGTACACCCGATGCCGGTGCTGTTCACATAGTCGGCGAAATCGTCTCATTTTCCCGTCCGTAGCGCTGTTCTACTCTACTAACGGATCAAAGTTCGTATTGTTACAGTTTATGTGGAAAAAATTTGAAAAAAGTGAAGGGGTCTTAAAAATCGGACGGAAATCATCCTGGATGGACGTTAACTTGGTACGCAGAGAGGGGGGACCTCTCGCTCATGACGCTCAATTCTAAGAAGCCGTCTTAAAAAGGTCCAATTTTGTAG
>CAXGRO010000363.1:0-6061 GCA_964012055.1 uncultured bacterium | reverse complement strand
GCCCAATGTGCTTGTCCAGCCCCATGCCGCGCGCCACCGCCGTGATGTCGGCACCGTGGCCCTCACAGATGCTGGCGACCTCGTTGATAAAGGAGATTTTGGCGGCGAGCATGGCGTTGGAGGCGTATTTGATCATCTCGGCGCTCTCGACGTTGGTCAGTACCATGGGGGTTTCCTGCAGGTAGAGCGGCCGGTAGACGTCTACCATGGCGTCGAGGGCGCCCTGGCTGCTGGCGCCGATGACGATGCGGTCGGGGCGCATAAAATCGTCGACGGCCGAGCCCTCGCGCAAAAATTCGGGGTTGGAGACGATGTCGAAGTCGCAATTGGGTTGGGCTTTGCTTATGACCTCGCCCATCTGCACGCCGGTGCCCACGGGCACGGTGCTTTTATTGACGATTATTTTGTAGTCCTCCATGTACTGGCCAATCGTTTCGGCGGCGCGCAAGACGTAGCTCATATCGACGTCGCCGTTGGGCAAGGCGGGCGTGCCCACGGCGATAAAGACGATTTCGGAGGATTTGAGAGAAAAGGGAATCTCGGCGGAAAAGGTGAGGCGCCCGCGCTCGGTGTTGCGGCCGATCAATTCTTCAAGGCCGGGTTCGTAAATGGGCACATCGCCGTCTTTTAATTTGGCGATGCGCGCTTCGTCGATGTTGAGGCAGACGACGGCATTGCCAAAATCGGATAGGCATGCACCGGTCACCAGGCCTACATAGCCGGTGCCCATGACGCAGATTCGCCGCATAATGCAGGTTCTCCGTGCTCAGGTTTCAAGGAGGTGCGGGGCGAGAAACAATCGCTTTGGGCGCTAGGCAAAGGAGCGGGGAAAGACGAGCTTTTTGAATAATTTAACTCGTTGTTGGATATAAGTTTTACGAAAGTTTAAGGATAACGGTTCGCGGCCAAAATGTCAAGTTGATAGGGCTTGCAATTGCGCCTTGCGTAAGGGGCGCAGACATTTTTATCTGGATTTAATCTAAACCCAGATAACGAGAGAAATTGGCGCTGGTGCGCTCGGCCAGTTCTGCTAGAGACCAGTGCTTTAGCTCGGCCAGTTTTTCGGCCACCTGGCGAGTGCGGGCCGGATGCCCGTCTTGGCCGCCGATGGGCACGGGAGCGTCGGTTTCGAGCAGGAGGAGGGGGTCGGCAATGGCCAGGGCGATATCCTGGGTTTGGGGGTTGTCCAATACGGTGGGGCCGACAGAGACGTAGACGCCTACTTCGTTGCAGGTGCGGATCAGTTTTTTGGATTGGGTGAACCAGTGCAATTGGGCGTTGAGGCCGGTCTTTTGGTGGAAGGCGATGGCGTGTTCCATGGTTTGGCGCAGGCAGCGACGCGAATGCAGGTTGACCGGTTTGGTGTGGGTCGCGGCCAGTTCAAATTGGGCGCTTAAGATTTCGTCTTGCAGCGCCTGTTGTTGGGGGGTGGTGGCCCATTTGTAGTCGAGGCCGACCTCGCCTACCTGATCGGCTTCGGCGAGGTGCGTTTGCATAAAGGCTAGGCCGGCGTCGATGTCGGGGCGGGCGGCCTGTACCAGCCAGGCCGGGTGCAGGCCGAGACCGGTCAAAACGCGCTGGGGGTGTTGGTGTTTGAGGGCCAGGGCGGCGGTCATGGAGGCGGGGTTTTCGCTGACCGCGACGATGCGGTCGACGCCGCAGTCGGCGGCTTTTTGGACGGCGGCGTCGGCGTTGGTAAATTGGTCGAGGTGGCAGTGGGTGTCGACCAGCATGGGTCAGGCGGTAAGGCCGGTGGTCTCGTCGAAGCCGAGCATGAGGTTGAGGCATTGTACGGCGTTGCCCGAAGCGCCCTTGCCCAGGTTGTCGAGGCGGCCGACTAAAACGACGCCCTGCTGCGAGTTGCCAAAGGCGCTGAGGTCGACGCGGTTGGTGAAATTGCAGGCCGACTGATCCATAAAGGCGCCGGTGGGCCACAACTCGCTGGCGTCAGCGGGCGGCCCCACCGAGATAAAAGGGGCGTCGCGGTAGTAGTCGTTCCAGATCTGGTAGATCTGCTCGACGGCGTCGGTGGCGGGCAGGTAGGTGGCTGGTATGGGGGTGCTGACCAGCATGCCGCAGAGGGAGTGGTCGACCGAGGGCACAAAGAGCGGCGGTTGGGCGGTGCGGCTGAATCGCTGCATCTCCGCCACGTGTTTGTGGGTTGTGCCCAGGCTGTAGAGCCGCAGCGGGATGTCACTGTCTTGTTGGTAGTTTTCAATCATCTTGCGGCCGCCGCCCGAGTAGCCGGAGACGGCGTTGACGGTGAGTGGCACGGACGCGTCGAACAGGCCGGCTTCGATGAGTGGGCGCACGGCGAGTATAAAACCAACGGGGTAACAACCGGTATTGGCCACCTGTGGCGCGGTTTGGATGGCCGTTTTCTGTTGTGGACTCAGTTCGGGCAGGCCGTAGACCCAGTCGGGATGGACGCGACGCTCGGTGCTGGTGTCGATGATGCAGGTGTGGTCGTTGTTGATAAGATCTATGGCCTCGGCCGCGGCGTCGTCGGGTAGGCACAGAATGGCCAGGTCGGCGCGGTTGAGAAAGTCGGCGCGCGCGGCTTCGTCTTTGCGCGATGCCTCGGGGATGAGCAGCAATTCGATGTCCTGGCGCGGTTCGAGCATGTCGCGAATGCGCAGCCCGGTGGTGCCTTGCTGGCCGTCGATGTAGATTTTAGGTTTGCTCATGGTGGTATCAATTGTAATAATTATTTAAAACTTTGAATAAATATAATAAAAAGTAGAAATCTGTCAATATGAACGAACTAGGGCCGTTAAATGGGGGGTGGATTTACAACGATCGGGTGGGAAGGGATGTGGCCGGCCTGGTGGTGCTGGAATTTTACGTGCGGCGCTACCCGCATTCGACGCCGCAACAGTGGGGCGAGCGCATTGCTGCCGGTCAGGTGCGAGTAGACGACGCGGTGGCACGGGCCGACACCTTGTTGCGCGCCGGGCAATTGCTCACTTACCACCGTTCCCCCTGGCGTGAGCCCGAAGTGCCGCGCGATTTTGTTGTGCTGCATGAAGATGTCGACTTGATCGCTGTACACAAGCCCGCCGGCCTGCCGGTGCTGCCGGGCGGCGGCTTTTTGGAACACACGCTCTTGCACCTGTTGCGGCAGCGCTATGCCGACCGGCCGGCGCCGCTGCACCGCCTGGGGCGAGGCACTTCGGGCGTTATGCTTTTTGCGCGTTCGTACACTGCGCGCCGTGCCCTTTCGGCCGATATGCGCAGCGGGCGCCTGCGCAAAACGTACAGGGCGCTGGTGGAAGGCACCCAGATGGCCGATGAGTTTGTCGTGGAGGCGCCGATAGGCAAGGTGGAATATCCGCCTCTGGGTTACGTGTTTGCCGCCGCCTTAGAGGGCAAGCCGGCGCGCAGCGAGTGTCGGGTGGTGGAGCGCCGCGATGCGGTTGGGCAAACTTTATTGGAAGTGGATATTCCCACCGGGCGGCCGCATCAGATTCGCATTCATTTGGCGGCGGCGGGGCATCCGCTGATAGGAGAGCCGTTCTATGTTGCGAGGGGGAGGCCTATGGCCCCCGCGGGTGTGGGGCGTGTGCCTTTGCCGGGTGATTGCGGATATCAATTGCACGCCCTACAGATTTGTTTCTCACATCCTACTTCTGGGGATCTCTTGACGATTGTCAGCCCGCCCGCCGGGCTTTTGCGCGCCGCCGGGGACCGGTAGGCGCTCAGCCCCAGCTCTCCTGTTTGATTTGTTTTTTGTCGAGGCCGTGTTGGTGCAGCATGGCCACCATGTTTTCGACAAACCCGGGCGTCGGCTCTTCGCCCTTTTCCTTGGCGGCCTTGCGTTCATGCGGGCTAATGCCCGGGCCGCAGGTGAAAATAAACGCGTTGGTGGGGTCGGGAATGACTTCGGTTAGCAACTCGGGAGAGATGCGTCCCTGGCGGGCGTTGCAGATGGCGGATGGGTCCTGGCGCGTAATGCAGTGGATGACCTCAAATTTGTCCGGGTATTGTTGGTGCAACTCTTCAAATTCGTCGTAGTAGATAATGTCTTCGCGCGTTTTACTACTGTAGAGCAGGGTGTGTTTGAGCGGGTCGCCGCGGTACAGGCTGTCCACGATGATGCCCCGGTTGGGCACGATGCCGCTGCCGGCGCACACGTGTACTATATTGTCGGTGCGGTCGAGGATGTCGTCGGGCAGGGTGTAGGCCCCGGTGAATCCCTTGATGATGATTTTGGTACCCGCCGGGATGTGGTAGGTGAGCAGCGGCGAGAGCAGCGGCGGGTAGGGCGTTTCGCCGCTGTAATAGCGCTCTTCTTTAATGGTGATGGCGACTTGGGGTTCGTGCGGCGCTGAAGCGAGGGAATAAGCCCGCGGTTTTTCCTTCTGGCCTTTGACGTCTTCGAAGTAGGCGATGAAGTACTTGAGCTGCGAGAACTGGTGCGGGTCGATGGTGCAGAAGTGCCCGGCCTTGTAGTTGAAGGGGTCGTCGCCGTTGGAGAGGAAGAGGGTGGTGGTGTCGGGCGTGTCGCGGCGCGCTTCGACGACCAGCACTTCCATTTCCTGGACTCGGCGTTGGGGTGAATTCTTTGCAGCGGACTTAGCTTCGCTCATATTGGTTTACTGCCCTTTTTTGCTGTCGAGGTACTCCTGCATTTTGGCCACTAAGGCGCCGTCGTCGACGCTGGCGCGGACTAGATCGGCAAAGTTTTCGGCCGACATCTCCACTTCCTCCAGGAAGCGCATGTCGGCCGCTCACGGGAAGACGTAATCGCCAATGCGCTCGGCGTCCCTGGCGCGCACCTTGTCGGAAATGCGCGCCAACCAGGGGATGTTGCCGATGAGCATGTCGCGAGCGCGCGGTTTGAAGTCTAGATTGTCCGAGTGGCTCATAATTGGGTTTCTCCAGCGTCAATGGTGTGGCGCAATAGCGCTCTAAAGCGTGCGGTTGGCTGTGCCGTGCCCAATTTGGCGCTCAGGGCACGAGCCAGTTGCTCCATGCGGCGGCGCGGTTGGCGCCAGCGCGTTAGCAGGGCCGCGTGCGGTTGTTGGTGCGGGGCCTGTAGGGCCCGACCCAGCAGGGCGGCGGCGTTGAGGTGGAAGAGGATGTGGTGTGCGTCCAGGGCCAGGGCGCGCTCGTCTGTATTGCCGCCGGCACAGCGGGTATACCACTTTACCAGGTTGGCGTCGACCAGGCTGTGGAAGCGGCCGCGCGGGCGCCCGCCTCCCAGACTGGTGAGGTATTGCACCAGACGGCGTTCAGGCCAATCCCAGCCGATTTTGGCGAATTCGAGAAAGCTGGGTTGTCGGTTCGTTTGGTCGACGACGATATTAAGCGCGTTATAGTCGGTGCTGCCCAAAGTGGGGGCGGTGTTGCCGATGTGTTGGGCAATGTCGTCGAGCATGGCGTGCAGTTCGGTTGCGGGGGCACGCTCGCCCAGCAGGTAATCCAGTCCGTTGTGTGCTTGAGCGCCCATAGCTGTTAGGGTTTTGGGCAGATGCTCCAGGGCCACCGCCGGGTGGGCGAGCGAGGCGATAATTTCTAAATGGGATGCCAGGGTGCGCTCAATTAGACAGAAACCGCTGACGGCGCGGCGGGCCAGCGTTTTTAAGCCGGCAGAGTTTTTTTGGCACATATCGTCGAGGGTGTGGTCGCCCCGATGTTGAAAAAAAATAAACTGCGTTTCTGGATCAGTGGCCAGCACGCGCGGCACCGGACATCTGGCGGCGGCGAGCAAGTCGAGTACCTGTGTTTCGACATTGAGCAGGCCGTATGTCGCATGGGCGGCCGGCCAACCGTGTGGTTGGCATTTAGCCACCAGTTTGGCGCCGTCGTCCAGGTCGATTTTCCACACCCCCGCAGACAGTTCGCCGATGCGGCGCACTGTTGCGTCGGCCGCCAGCAGGTCGGCGGCGCGTTGGCGCAAATAAGATTCGGCCGTGGCGGGTTTAGTGGCGCATACGTTCACGAGGCGTCAAAGAGGATGATTTGGGAAGTGAGTTTGCCGGCCTGGTTGTTGTACTCGGGGTTTTCGTTCATGGCCAGGTGGAGGACGCCGTCGCGGTCGGCGATAAAGTCGTGGCGG
>CAXGRO010000362.1:0-6075 GCA_964012055.1 uncultured bacterium | reverse complement strand
CTAGAGCTAATCTTTCTTTATATTTAAAAAAATCCAAGGGGAGGATCGTATGAAACAATACCTGGACCTGGTGCGCCATGTCCTCGACCACGGCACGCCCAAAACCGATCGCACCGGCGTCGGCACCCTGGCCGCGTTCGGCTACCAGATGCGCTTTGACCTGACCGATGGCTTTCCCTGCCTCACCACCAAAAAGCTGCATCTCAAGTCCATCATCCGCGAGCTGCTGTGGTTCCTCAAGGGCGACACCAACATCGCCTACCTCAAGAAACACGGCGTCAGCATTTGGGACGAGTGGGCCGATGCCCAGGGCGAATTGGGCCCGGTCTACGGCAAGCAGTGGCGCGCCTGGGATGGTGCCAACGGCCAAACCATCGACCAGATCCAGCGCGCCGTCGACCTCATTAAAAACGACCCCGACAGTCGCCGCATCATCATCAACGCCTGGAACGTCGGCCAACTCGAAGACATGGCGCTGACCCCCTGCCACTGCCTCTTCCAGTTTTTTGTCGCCGACGGCCGCCTCTCCTGCCAGCTCTACCAACGCTCCTGCGACGTCGGACTGGGCGTCCCCTTTAACATTGCGAGCTACAGCCTGCTCACCCTCATGCTGGCCCAAGTCTGCGAGCTGCGGCCCGGCCAATTCGTCTGGACCGGCGGCGACGTGCACGTCTACAGCAACCACATCGAACCGCTGCGCCAACAACTCGAACGCGCGCCCCGGCCCCTGCCGGTGATGACCATAAAGAACCGCGGTCAGGACATCTTCCACTTCCGCTACGACGACTTCAAATTGCTCAGCTACGACCCTCATCCCTCCATTCCCATGAGCATCGCCGTTTAACGCCGTCGAATGAGCGCATCCACCCCCATATCCGTGGCCGTCCAAGGCGAATTGGGCTCCAATAGCGCCCTGGCCGCGGCACAATTTTTTTCTACCGACGTACCTATTGTACCCTGCGCCACCTTTGCCAACCTCTTTGACGCCGTGACCGGTGGAAAAGCGCATTACGGCATGGCGCCACTAGAGAATTCCCTGGCCGGCAGCATCCACGACGTCTGGCAATTGCTGTCCCAACACCACCTCCCCGTCGCCGGCGAAATCTACTTTCACGTCGACCACTGTCTCATAGCCCACCCCGACGTCGCACTCGACGACCTGCGCCGCGTCTACTCCCACGAACAAGCACTGGCCCAATGCCAAAATTTCCTACTCGGCTTGAAAAACGCCCAACAGAAAGCGTTCTACGACACCGCCGGCGCCGTGCAATTAATTAAAGAGAAAGGATGGCAAGACGCCGCCGCCATCGCCCCCGAACAGGCCGCCCGCAACCACGACATGGCGGTATTGGCGCGCAACATCCAAACCAACCCCGCCAACTACACCCGCTTCCTCGTCCTCGCCCATCAAAAACCCTCAGTGCCAGACGGCCTCGCCAAAACCACCTTGATGTTACAAGTGGACGACTTGGCCCGTAACCTGCCCTCCGTCCTGGCCCATCTCGACAACCCCCACGTCGAGATGGACAAGATCGAAACCCACAAACAACTGGGCCATCCCTGGAAATATCTGATCTATTTGGAGTTATCGGCAAAGAACGGCGACCATCTCGCCACCGCTATTGAAAAACTCAGGCCCCAAACCCAATCTCTGCACCAAGTCGGCACCTACCCCGCTGCCGACCGCCCCACTTAACTTAACCCTCAATCAGCCACCACCTGGCGCGGCACGGCATCCTCACTCCCCACACTCCACACCCCCATCTCGCCGTCGCCATCTAGATCACCCCTAGCACTAATGTAGAACCCGTCCTCGCGCAACCGCACATCCCATATGTATGCCTGCATCCATTCCCACGCCACCCCCTCTTCGGGACTGGTGGGATCAAAGTAACGACCGTATTCCTCAAAGTGGGCTTGCTCCAGATAATAGAGCTGTTCCAGCGCCATCTCCAACTCAAGCTGGCGCTGGCGCTGCGGCGATAGCTTGGAAAAATGCGCAATGCCGAATACGATCAGCACCAGAACCAACAGCCCCATCTCCAAACGGTATATCTTAACGCGTGTCCATTCCATATATCACCGGGTAAAACGGAGGTCGATCTCTTCGAACGCACCGGCGTTCAAATCCAGTTGTGTAGCGTAGACGATATACGGCTCGGCCGGCTCAAAAGGCTCCAATCGTCCATAATCGTACGTCCCATTCCCATTCTCATCCACAAAAGAGAAAAGAGTGTAAGCCCCGGGCAGCAAATCGACTAATGTATAATAGCCATCAACATCCGCCACCGCACTGTAGGTACGGCCCTGGCTCAAGTGCAACGCCCGCACCTGAGCAGTGGCACTTGCAGTTCCGCTCGCATCCACAACGCGCCCCTCCAACCCGGCCAATTCGTCGCTGCTCAGCACTTGCAGGTCAAAGGCGATAGTAGAATCCTTTAGCGCATTGCCGTATAGATCGCGCAGCAATGCAGTTCTACCAGCTAACCGATATTCGCCGGTGGGTGGCGCCTCAGAAAGCACAAAGGCCAGCACCGTGCGCCCCAGCCACTGCCAGCGGCCGGGCGGGGTCCAGGTCGAATCGCTCGTCACCCAAAAATTCTCCACCCTCTCTTGCCGCATCGCCTCGTTAAAAATGAATATCAAACTATCGCCGGACGCCATGCGCTGCTGCGGCCGGCGCTCGACCAGCGTGGGCGCTTGCTGATCCGTCCGCGCGCTGCCCCGCACCGGATCTTTCCAGGCAACGGCCTGCCCCGCCACTTCCAAACGAGTAAAACTATACTCCCGGCCTGCTTCCTGGCGTTCCGTAATCAGGTAAACCTTATCCGCATTCTTTTCGATCCCGTACGCACCTACAATTTCAAGATCTCTCAACTCCGCCCGCAATTGCTCGGCCTGTATTGCCCGATCAAAGAGCAACAGCAGCAGTTGCTCGTGCACCGCCTGCACCCGCCGCAAACCGGGCACGGCGACAGCGCGCTCGACCAACAGTACATCGCCGGCCTCCACCTCTGCACTCTCCAGCGCGGTCACGTCCCCGGCGGGCAGGGCCAGCCGCTCGCCCTCGTCGTATTGCCGATTGCGGTTGTCGTCGACAAAAGCGATAATGCGATACGCCGCGGCCGACAAGCGGGAGAATTCATACCTGCCGTCCTGGCCACTCTGGGTGCGATAGTCGGGACTTTGGCCTCCCAAAATTCCTTCTACATGGGCCAAATCATAGGCCCACACGTGCGCCGCCCCGGCCGGTTTGTGCGCCTTAAAAACCCCGCCTTTGATGCGGCCCTGGTTCAGCCGCGCGCCAGTGGCAAATGCAAACGTGAAGGATTGTTCCAAAGAATTGCCGCGCAAATCGCGCGCGTCAGTGCCTACCGTAACTACATAGGTGCGGTCGGGCTGCAACTGCAGAACCAATTGCAAACGCTCGCCCCGCCAGCGCATGCGCATGCCGGTTTCGGGTGCCACAAAAACGGCCTCCTCGGTGCGCCGGCGATCCATGCGCTCGCTAAAGACGATTTCCACCACCGCATCCAGTGGCACCTGCGTGGCATCGGCCAGGGGGGTGTGCGCCGCAACGGCGGGCGGCGTCTTATCGGGCGGCCCTCCCTTAGGGGTGCTCACCTTGGCACAGGCGCAAAAAACGACAAAGAAAATGGGAAGAATGGCGCACATCGCCTAGAGGATATAGCGACTCAGGTCCTCGTCCTCCACCACGTCCCGCAACCGCTCGCCCACGTACTTGCGCGTGATTCTCACGCTCTTTTTGCGGGCGCCGGGCGCTTCGTAGAGAACTTCGTCCAAAAGGGTAGACATGACCGTGTGCAGACGCCGGGCGCCGATATTCTCCATACTTTGATTGGCCTGGTAGGCAACGCGCGCGATTTCGTCAATGGCCGCTTTGTCAAAAGAAAGCCGCACCCCGTCGGTAGCCAAAAGAGCCGTGTATTGTTCAATGAGGGCGTTGTACGGTTCCGTGAGAATGCGCACAAAATCCGCCTCGCCCAGATTTTCCAATTCGACGCGAATGGGAAAGCGGCCCTGCAATTCGGGAATGAGATCGGAGGGTTTGCTGGTGTGAAAAGCGCCGGCGGCAATAAAAAGCACGTGGTCGGTGCGCACCATGCCGTACTTGGTGGTGACCGTGCTTCCCTCGATAATAGGCAGCAAGTCGCGCTGCACCCCCTCGCGCGAAATGTCGGGACCTTCTTTGCCGCTGTCGTCGGCGATCTTGTCGATTTCGTCCAAGAACACGATGCCGGCGTTTTCTACCCGCCGGATGGCCTCGCCGACCACTTCGTCCATGTCGATGAGCTTTTGCATCTCTTCCTGTACCAGCAGGCGCCGGGCTTCGGGCACGGCCGTCTGCCGGCTCTTGCACGCGTGCTGCATTAGGCCCGAAAAGACCTCTTGAATATTGAGACTCATTTCCTCCAGGCTACCCGCCGGCGAAAAGACCTCAACCATGGGCAAACGTCCCTGCGCCACGTCGATTTCGACTTCGCGGCCGTCGAGTTCGCCGGCGCGCAACTGCCGCCGCAAACGCTCGCGCTTCCGCTTGGCCTGTTCGGCACCCAGCAGGTCGAGTAGGCGCTCCTCGGCGATTTCTTCGGCACGCTGCTCCACTTCCACGCCAAACTCCTGCTTGACCATGCCCACACCCAAGTCAACCAGATCGCGGATGATCGCATCCACGTCTCGGCCCACATAGCCGACTTCGGTAAACTTGGACGCCTCTACTTTTATAAAGGGCACTCCGGCCAGCGCCGCCAGGCGCCGCGCAATTTCCGTCTTGCCCACGCCCGTGGAGCCAATCATGATGATATTATTGGGCACAATATCGCCCCGCATCCCGTCGTCCACCTGCTGCCGCCTCCAGCGGTTGCGCAGGGCGATAGCCACCGCCCGCTTGGCACCCTGCTGCCCGACGATGTAGCGGTCTAACTGGGCGACGATTTCCTTTGGCGTAAATTCTCGCAATGCCTTCCCCCTAGAGCTCAATTAGCGAAATTTCATCGTTGGTGAAAATGCACAGTTCCGCCGCAATCTTCAGGGCGCGCGCCGCAATCTCCGCCGCGCCCAACTTTGAGCCGTCCACGTAGGCCCGGGCCGCGGCCAGCGCAAAGGGCGCCCCCGAACCAATGCCAATCAAATCGTCGTCCGGCGCCAGCAAATCCCCCTCCCCCGAAATGAGCAGCGAGCGCTTTTTGTCCATGGCCACAATCATGGCCTCCAGGCGCCGCAAATAGCGGTCGGTGCGCCAATCGCGCGCCAACTCGTGAGCCGCCCGCTCCAGATTGCCGTCGAACTCTTCTAGCCGCGTCTCCAATTGGTCGAGCAACGCCATGGCGTCGGCGGTGCCCCCGGCAAAACCGGCCAGCACCGAATCGTTGAACAATTTGCGAATTTTTGTGGTGCGCTGCTTGAGCACAATATCGCCGTAGGTCACCTGACCATCGCCAGCGATGACCACCTTGCCCTTGTGGCGCACGCCCAAAACTGTGGTACCATGCCTTTTTGTCGCCATTGTCAAATCTCTCAGGAGCGCGGGTGCGCCTGCTCGTACACCTGGCGCAGGCGGTCCAAACTCACGTTCGTGTAAATTTGGGTAGTGGTCAAAGCATTGTGCCCCAACAACTCCTTGACCGCCGCCAGATCCGCCCCTGCCTCCACCAGATGGGTGGCAAAGGTGTGGCGCAGCAAATGCGGACTAAGCGAGGCGTCGTCAGATACCTTGCTGAGGTAACGCTGAACAATGCGTTGCACCGAACGCCGACTCAAGCGCCGCCCCCGCCCATTGAGCAAGAGCGCCCCCGCGTCCAGGTCGGAAACGTCCAAGTCCAGCAGTAATTCGAAGCGTTGGTGCAGGTAAACTCGCAAATTCTCCAGCGCCAACCTGCCCACCGGCACAATGCGCTCCTTGCGCCCCTTACCCATAACCCGCACCGTGCCCTCTTCCAGGTCGAGGGCCGAGAGGTTGAGCTGTTCCAATTCGCCCAGGCGCACGCCGCCACCGTAAAAAATGTCGAGGATGGCCCGGTCGCGCGCTCCGACAAAGGTGTCCAGCGGCGGCAA
>CAXGRO010000361.1:0-6086 GCA_964012055.1 uncultured bacterium | reverse complement strand
GGCTTCCACGGCGACGGCGGGCCCGCCACCGAAGCGGCCTTCCAATTTCCCGAGCACCTCGCCTTCGACTCGCAGGGCAATTTGCACGTGTGCGACAACGGCAATAATCGCATCCGCAAAATCGACGCCCAAAGCGGCGTCATCACCACCGTCTTTGGCACCGGCCAGGCCGCCTCCAACGGCGACGGCGGGCCCGCTACCGAGGCCAGCACCCACAACCCCGACTCCATCTTCATCGACGCGCACGACCATATATACGTCGGCGAGGCCAGGGGGTGCATGTTGCGCAAAGTCGACGCCCAAAGCGGCCTCGTCACCACTCTGGTCGGCACCGGCATTCCCGGCTTTACCCCCGATGGCCAGCCCGGCCCGCAAACCAAATGCAACGCCCTCGAATCGGGCATCTGGGCCGACCCCGACGGCACCGTCATCTACAGCGACAGCGCCGGTTATTTGCGCAGCATCGACCCGCAAAGCGGCATTATCACCACCCTGGCCGGCGGCAGCGGCATCCACGACGGGCCGGCCGACCGCGCCCACCTCGCCTGTCCCTGGGGATTGTGCGTCGGCCCCGACGGCCACATCTACTTCGCCGACATGCAGAACGACCGGGTCCGCGCCCTCGACCCCCAAACCGGCACCGTGCGCACCGTGGCCGGCGACGGCGGCCGCGGTTACGGCGGCGACGGCGGGCCCGCTACCGGCGCCTACCTGCTCAACCCCGCCGGCGTAGTTTTCGACAACCAACAGCGCCTGATCATCGCCGATTTCTACAACGGCCGCGTGCGCCGCGTCGACCAAAACGGCACCATCACCACCCTGGTCGGCAACGACCAGAGCGGTGACCGCGGCGACGGCGGGCCGGCTAACAGCGCCGGCCTCACCACCCCCTACGCCGTCGCCTGCGGCCCCGGCGGCGACATCTACATAGGCGATGCGGCCGGGCGCATCCGCGTCGTCGACGCCCACACCGACGTCATTCGCACGGCGGCCGGCGTCGGCATCCAGGGCTGCAGCGGCGACGGCGGGCCGGCCACCCAGGCGCGCATCGGCATTGCCGCCGGCATCAGCTTCGACGCCGAGGACAACCTCTACTTTGCCGACCTCTCCCAGCACCGCGTGCGCCGCGTCGATAAAAACGGCACCATAACCACCCTGGCCGGCTGCGGTGAAGTCGGCTTCTCCCCCGACGGCACGCCGGCGCTCCAGGCCAAGCTGCACCGCCCCCAGGCCATGGCCATCAGCCGCAGCGGCACCGTCTACTTTTCCGACAGCCGCAACAACCGCATCCGCTATATCGCCGCCGACGGTACCCTGCAAACCCTGGCCGGCTGCGGCGACGGCGGCGATGCCGGCGACAACGGACCGGCCGACCGCGCCCTCCTCAACGAACCGCGCGGCCTGTGTTTTTACGGCGAAGATGTGCTGCTGATCGGCGACCACTACAACAACCGCATCAAGGCGGTGAAGCTGCAAAATGCTTGAAGGTGTCCTGGCGGGAATCTGTTACTAAATGAGTAAATCGTTGCGTTTGCATGAGTGATATGAGTAGGGTATTATACCCATAATATGATCAACTACACAGAAGACACGTCGAAGTGGGAAAACTGGCAGCGGGATTACAGACTGGGCCTCATTCTCATCATGCCGCCGCCAGAGGTTTCGCAGCAAATAGACCCACTGCGAGCCAAGTACGACTTTCGATCATTCTCCTACTGCCCCACCCACATCTCCGTGTCGGACCCGCTGCGTCGCGAATTAACTCCCGATTTGGAAGAAGAGATTCGCAACATTCTCAGCAGGATTGCACCGTTCACTCTTCACTACGGCAAACCGCATGCATCGACCGAGCGTGCCGGCGTCGCTTACCCGATCACGCCTCAAGAACATATAGACGATTTAAAACAAGTGCTCCACACTGCAGCGGTGTTCGGCGGCCAAGTGTATCGCAGGCGGCATATACCCGCACATATGACCATAGCCGAATTCGTATCCATAGACGAAAGTCTAAAGATTTGTGTGCAGCTACAAGATACGGCGCCGACTGGTTCGTTCTTGTGCGACCGATTAGAGTTTATTATTCCAGACGAGGACTTCAAATTTCAGAGGAAGGACACTTTTTTTCTAGGGCGATGATCAAAAAAATATAGCATACAACTTAAAATATGAGCTAGCAGATAATCTTAAGTCACTCGGGCTTGGTATTGACGTAGAACTTGTAGAAAAGGTAATTGTTAGGAAAGAATGGTTCGACCGCATCTAAATCTCTCTTCTCTCATTTTGATAAATAATAACATCGCAGATGACCAAAATGTAAAATATAAGTTTCAAGGAGTTCATAATTATGCAAACCACAACCAATCTCGTTCATGCCGATCCCGAAATTCTGGGGGGTACTCCGGTATTTGTCGGCACACGAGTACCAGTCCAAACGTTGTTTGATTATCTTGAAGGGGGCGAGTCACTCAATGAATTTCTCCGACAATTTCCATCGGTAAAGCGCGATCAGGCTATCGCCGCACTAGAAACTGCGTGTGACGCACTTCTGACCCATGCGTGTTCTACTTGATGAGAATCTGCCCCTTGACCTGGCACACGATTTTCCACAACACGAGGTGCAAACCGTGGCAGGGATGGGATGGGTAGGAATAAAAAACGGTGAACTCCTTCAGCGCGCAGCCAATCGCTTTGATGCTCTTGTCACGATGGACCGCAACTTAGAATTCCAACAGCCTATTACTCGGCAGCCGTTTGGAGTGGTAGTTGTTCGCGCTGTATCGAATCGGATGATACACTTAACACCGCTCGTGCCGGCTATACTTTCGGCTCTGGATGGCCTGAGTCCTGGGGAGTTACGACAGGTTGGACTCTAACTAAAATTCCAAATAATTTCGATGATATTTATGCAAAATACCCGTTAATTTACACTATTCTAAATATCAACCAGACTCTTATCCTTGGTAGAAAGTTCTCCAAGATAGATAAACCAAGTATAGGTCAAACCTCCACTAATCAACACCTATCCCCAATCGGAGCCAACCCCATGAGCACCCCCCCCTACGACCCCAGCCTCCTGCAATCCCTCAAATGGCGCTGCATCGGCCCCACCCGCGGCGGCCGCGTCGTCGCCGTAGCCGGCGACCCCTCCAACGCCATGACCGCTTACTTTGGCGCCGTGGCCGGCGGCGTGTGGAAAACCACCGACGGCGGCACCTACTGGGAGAACGTCTCCGACGGCTATTTCAACTCGTCCTCCATCGGCGCCCTGGCGGTGGCCGACGCCGACCCCAACGTCATCTATGCCGGCACCGGCGAAACCACCATCCGCACCGACGTGTCCTACGGCGACGGCGTTTACAAATCCACCGACGCCGGCAAAACCTGGACCCACCTGGGCCTGGACGACACCCGCCACATCGGCGAAATCCGCATCCACCCGCAAAACCCCGACCTGGTCTACGTCGCCGCCCTGGGCCACGCCTTTGGGCCCAACGAAGAGCGCGGCGTCTACCGCTCGCACAACGGCGGCCAGACCTGGGAAAAAGTACTCTACTGCAGCGACAAAGCCGGCGCCGTCGACCTGAGCATGGACCCCAACAACCCGCGCCTGCTCTACGCCGCCGTCTGGGAGGCCTACCGCAACTTCTGGACCCTGTCCAGCGGCGGCCCCGACAGCGGCCTGTTTAAATCGACCGACGGCGGCGACACCTGGACCGAAATAAGCGACAACGAAGGCCTGCCCAAGGGCATCAAGGGCAAAATAGGCGTCACCGCCTCGCCGGCGCAGAGCGGCCGCGTGTGGGCCATTGTCGAAGCCGAAGACGCCGGCCTCTACCGCTCCGACGACGGCGGCGACAAGTGGAAGCTGGTCAGCGACAACCGCGATTTAATCCACCGGCCCTGGTACTACTGCCACGTCTTTGCCGACACCCAGCACGCCGACACCGTCTACATCACCAACTTAAAAATGTGGAAGTCGACCGACGGCGGCCGCCACTTTGACGAAATGACCACGCCGCACGGCGACAACCACGATTTGTGGATCGACCCGCGCGACCCCAGACGTTTAGTGCAGGGCAACGACGGCGGCGCCTGCGTCTCCTTCAACGGCGGCCACACCTGGTCGACCATCTACAACCAGCCGACGGCGCAATTCTACCGCATCGACATCGACAACCAATTCCCCTACTGCGTCTACGCCACCCAGCAAGACAACGCCAGCGTTTGCGTGCCCAGCGCCACCGAGTACGGCGCCATCACCTGGAGCCACTGCTACTCGGCCGGCACCGGCGAGAGCGGCTTTATCGCCGTACACCCGCAAAACGCCGACATCGTCTACATTGGCGCCATCGGCAGCTCGCCGGGGGGCAACGGCGTGCTGCAGCGCTACGACCACAAAACCAAGCAGATCCGCCTGGTCAACGTGTGGCCCGAGGAGTATTTCGGCTGGGCCCCCAAAGACCTCAAATACCGCTTCGCCTGGACCTTCCCCATCGCCTTTTCGCCGCACGGCACCAATGTGCTCTACGCCGGCGGCAATATGCTCTTCCGCAGCACCGACGAGGGCAGCAGCTGGCAGGCCATCAGCCCCGACCTATCGCGCGCCGACGAGAGCACGCTGGGGGTTTCCGGCGGGCCGCTCAACAAAGACGCCAGCGGCGCCGAGCACTACGGCACCCTCTCCACCTTTGTCGAATCGCTGCACCAGCAAGGCGTCTTTTGGGCCGGCACCGACGACGGCCTCGTGCACCTATCGCGCGACGGCGGCCAAAACTGGCACAACATCACTCCGCCCGAACTGCCCGAATGGTCCTACGTCGGCAGCGTCGAAGTGTCGCCCCACGACCCGGCCTGTGCCTACGTGGCGGCCACCCGCTACAAACTCGACGACTACCGGCCCTACCTCTACAAAACAGCCGACTACGGCCAGACCTGGAACAATATTACCGGCGACATTCCCCAGGACGAAATCACCCGCGTACTGCGCGCCGACCCGGTGCAACCCGGCCTGCTCTATGTGGGCAGCGAAACCGGCGTCTTTGTCTCCTTTGACGACGGCCAGCACTGGCAGGTGCTGCGCAACAACCTGCCCATCACCCCGGTCTACGACCTCAAAATAAAAGACGACGACCTGGTCGCCGGCACCCACGGCCGCTCGTTCTGGATTCTCGACGACCTCACGCCGCTGCGCGCCCTCAACGCCGACGCCGCCCAGTCCGCCGCCCACCTCTTTGCGCCGCGGCCCACCTACCGCTCCCCCTTGCACTGGAGCGCCAACCTCTTTGGCGGTAACGGTGAAGGCAGAAAAAATTACATGCTGGGCCTGGGCGCCCACGCCGGCTATTACCAGGAAAAAACGCCGGAGGGCGAAACCGTGCGCCGCTACCTCGACGCCGGCGAAAACCCGCCCCCGGGCGCCATCGTCTACTACCTGCTCGAACAGGAACCCGACGCACCCATCGAACTGACTTTTCTGGATGCGGCCGGCGAGGAGATCAGCAGTTTTACCAGTAAACCAGAAGAAAAGGAATCGGAAGACAAAGAGGACGAAGAAGACAAAGAAGAAGACAAACCCGGGCGCTACATCCCCGCCCGGGTTGGCTTAAACCGCTTTGTCTGGAATATGTTTTACCCCGACGCCGACAAAGTGGTGGACGGGAAAAAGGGCGCCCCCAGTCCGCTGAGTTCGCAGGCGCAGGGCGACAACGGCCCGCTGTCCCCTCCCGGCACCTACCAGGTCCGCCTCACAGTCGGTGGCCAGACCTCCACCCAGTCCTTTGAGCTGCGCAAAGACCCGCGCGTCGACGCCACCCAGCAAGACTTTGACGCACAATTTGAGCTGTGGACCAAAGTGCGCGATAAGCTCTCGAAAACCAACAACGCGGTAAACCACATCCGGCGCCTGCAGCGGCAATTGGAGGAATGGAGCCAGCGCGCCAAAGAGCTGCAAGCAACGGACTCGGAAACGGCGCAACAGATCGCCAGCCAAGCCAAAGAGCTGCGCGACAAGTTAAAGCCCATAGAGAACGAATTGATTCAAACCGAAGAAGCAACGCCGGCCGACCGCCTGCGCCACCCGGCGCGCC
>CAXGRO010000360.1:0-6098 GCA_964012055.1 uncultured bacterium | reverse complement strand
CTAAGCCGTTATTTATCAATGACTTACAAAAAGTGTCCACAGTATTGTTATAATATAATTAGCGATAAACGGGCATCGATGTGGAACAAAGCATTCGGCGATTGCTGTGATAAAGACAGACTACTGAGGAGCCGGCTATGACGATTGAAAAATCAAGCAGCACTGCGGATGAAAACGAACGCTTGCTGACGGCGTTTCACCAAATCGCCCACTCTGTATTGTCGCCCCTAGACCAGGAAGAAATCGTCGATACTATAAGCTGGCAAATTTTACAAGCGGGCATCTTCCGCAGCCTGATGATCGCCCTAGTAGACGAAAAAAACCACAGAGTGCGCGTAATACGCAACCGCACCATTCGGGGCAGCGATGGACAACCACTGCCCGAATCCACCGCAACTGAGCGCATGCAGTTAGATATATATTACGACCTGGACGACGACAATATAACGGCAGAAGTGGCGTGGCACGCACCGGAGAGTTCCGCCTCATTGAGGAATGGGATAAACGCTTTGATACGAGAGTGGACCACCCGCGCCATCGCCGGGGGCAAGCGGCGTATTTTATACCGGTCAAGCACGGCAGTCAAACGCTAGCAGTTTTGGCCACCGGCAGTCACATAAGAGAAAAAGAAGAAGCCCTGCACCGCATTGAGGTATTGCAACCTCTTTGGGATCAGGTGGCCATTGCGCTGGAGCACGCGCGCCTGTACCGGGAACTCCAGGAGGAAATATCCGAGCGCAAACTCGTTGAAGATGTCCTAAAAGCCAAAGAAAATCAGTGGGATTTATTTTTCCACGCAACGAGCAATATGCTGTGGAACTGGAACTTTGCCGACGATTCGGTCGAGCGCAACGCCGCCTTTGCAACGACCCTGGGCTATGCCAATGAAGACATCGTTCCCACCATCTCGTGGTAGACCGAGCGACTGCACGACGCCGACTGCGATCGCGTCCTGTCCGTTTTCCAACAAGCCCTCGACAGCGGCGATGCGACCTGCAGTTATGACTACCAATTCCGCCGCCAAAACGGTACCTATGCCGATATCAGCGACCGCGTCTTTATCTTGCGTGATGAAACCGGACAAGGCATACGCGCTCTGGGAGCGATGACCGATGTCACCGAGCAAAAGCGCCTTGAGGCGCAAATGCGCCAGACCCAAAAATTGGAAGCCGTGGGCCAACTCGCCGCCGGCATAGCCCATAACTTCAACAACCTGCTGCAGGGCATCATAACCAATGTGCAACTGGCCGCAATAGACGCCGCAGCGCCATCCCATTTTTTAAACGAGGCGCAAAAAACAGGGCAACGAGCCGCCGACATCATACAGCAATTGATGAACTTTGTCGTTGGGACGAAGATGCCCAGCTTAAAGATCTCGACCTCCATCTCCTGATCGAAAATACGACGAGTTTGTGCCGCAAAACCTTTGATAAGAAAATGCAAATAGACGTCGAAATAGCGGACAATTTGCCCGTGGTCTACGGCAACGAGATCCAACTCGAACAAGCACTGGTGAATTTATGTCTCAACGCCCGCGACGCCCTGGCAGGGCTGTCGGGACGGCAACCAAACCTCACAATCGAGGCCAGACCGTCACCTTTGAGCATCGAGAAAACGGCCCCGGATTGTATGTGCGAATTCGGGTTATTGACAACGGTGAGGGCATGACCAAAGAAACACAGGCTCGTATCTTTGACCCCTTCTTCACCACTAAGGAAATAGGTCAGGGCACGGGTTTGGGCTTGTCGACCGTCTACGGCATAGTGCAACAACACCGGGGGCAAATCGAATGCGCCAGCACCTTGGCAGAAGGCACCACCTTTCCTCTATATCTACCGGCGGTGACAAGCAAGGAAACCGCGCCTGAATCAATAATACCCAGGCAGAGCGTAGAGGGAGGAAGGGAGACAATTTTGATTATTGACGACGACGAGGCTGTCTACCAAAGCATCGCCGCCGCCTTAAAATACAAAGGGTACGATGTATTGGTAGCAGCCAATGGCTATGAAGGCCTGGATCTTTACAAGAAAGAACGGGACCGAATCGATCTGTTTCTTTTGGATCTGCAAATGCCACTCATGTCGGGAAGGGAAGTGTTGGCGGCGCTAAATGCCCTTGCATCTCCACCCAAAGTTATCCTACCCACAGGCTCCACTTCTGGTATAGAAATGTTTGAAGACGCTAAATAATTAATAAACCAGTGCTTATAGAAAATCTCTTCAGCACAATTAGGCAAGTGCTGGACGGCTAAACCTTCGTTTGTATATCGAATAGCTTTTTAACTTAATCTACCTCTGCACCGCCTCTCCACTCAAATCGCGCTGACATTTCTTACCGGCGCCGATGCCGTGCCCAATCGGCTTGTTATGACATCGTCTACTTTTCCTGTACCTCCCATTTTTTGGCGCATTTGATGGATCTTATCTAGCATAAGTTACTAGTAACTTATGCTATCCGAATTTATATATAGAGATCCATTTCTATATCTTTTCTATCTCAATACTGTGGACGCTTTTTGTAAGTTATCGATAAATAAAGACTTATAGGAATAGATATTGAAATTTTTAACTTGTTGATAAATAATCACTTACGAATTTTAACCTTACAAAAATCCGCTCAAAATCGAAAAGGTGTCCACAGTATTGTATCTGTAATATTCATATAAATAAAATAAAAACAGATATTTGCTATTCTTTGCACCTCTTTGGCATCTCTCTTGCTAATAACAAAGCACGGCATTGCCGAACCTCTATGTAGAACCTCGATAGTAAATCGCCACAAACAAAAAAGGGAGAGCGCCTATGGTACATATCAAATCAAATAGAGCAGTTTCCACGACCCGAACCATTTCTACCATACAAAACCCCAAGGAGATTTATCATGCGTTTTATACCATAAGATGCTCATCACCCTCGCCGCCGCCGCCACCCTGGGATCTGCCGGCGGCGTCTTTGCCCAACCCAGCACCAAGAGTCAACTGGTCAAGTGTGTCAACACCAACTTTGCCTCTGGCCTCTACGGCTCCTACTTCAGCGGCAGCGCCTGCGGCGGCGTCCAATTCCTCTCCGGCTACGCCCGCCCCTAACTTCCCGGGCTTTACTTTTAAAGCTCACCCCCAGAGAGCCGCAGCCTTCACGGCCTGCGACTCTCTGCATATATGTCTAAGTGGACGCCGCCGCCCATTTGACTTATTTTCCAGCCCACCAAAAGTACTCCAGCACATCCCAAAGCGTAGACAATTCACGCTCCGCGGAGGTCCGGTAGGGGATCCTCCCAGAGCGGATTTCAAAGGCCCTGTCGGCAGGACAGCGGACAGGGCCTTTGACCTCGGAGCCGGGCAGGAGTCCGGCGAGCAGTCGAAGACCGCCAACCCGAAGGGTTGAGCGCCACATGAGCGAGGGAGGGGCCCCTACCGGACCGTCCCACCACAAGGAAACCCATGACACGCCGACAGCGCTTTATTTTATACGCCATCATAATATTCATCGCCCTTGCAGGCATAGGCTCCCTCGCCTCCTTTTACACCGATTGGCTCTGGTTCCACAGCCTGCAATTCCAATCCGTGTTCTGGCGCCTGGTCCGCGCCCGCTTTGCCGCCGGTTTTTTCTTTGGCGTCCTGGCCCTCCTGATGGTCGGCGTCAACCTGTGGATCGCCGGGCGTTTTACGCGCCAGGCGCTGCGCGTCAGCTCGCCCTGGCAAGAGGGCGAACTCCCCGCAGAAGGCCTGCTGCGCGCCCGCAACACCTATCTGGTAGCCGGGGCCTTGCTCGTTTTATTCATGGCCCACATCGGCTCCGAGCAAGGCATGACCTGGCTGCGCTACGCCCACAGCCAGCCCTTTGGCACGGCCGACCCCATCTTTGACCGCGACGTGGGATTTTACGTATTCTCCCTGCCCTTTTACCAGTTCACCGTCAAATTCTTGCTGGGCGGCCTGATCGCCATGGGCCTCATCTCCAGTCTGATCTACCTGGCCGGCGGCGGCATTCGCCTGCAGGAGCGTTTGCAAATTCTGCCCCGGCCGCTGGCCCACCTCTCGGTGCTGGGCGGCTTTTTGCTGCTGGTGTACGCCTGGAACTACCGCCTAAAAATCTACGAGTTGCTCTATTCGCAGGGGCAAATCGCCTTTGGCGCCAATTACGTCGACGTCAATGTAAAAGTATGGGCCTACTGGTTGCTGGTGCTCATTTACCTGGGCGCCGCGGCGCTGTGCTTTTTGAACTTCCGCGCCCGCACCATGCGATTGCCCCTGCTGGGCATCGGCCTGCTGGTGGCCGGGTCCATCATAGTGGGAGCGGTCCCCGCAGCCCTCGTCCAGAAGCTGGTAGTGGAGCCCAGCGAGCTGGCGCGCGAAACACCCTATATCCAGCACAACATTCAGGCGACGCGCCAGGCCTTTGGCCTGGACCGCATTCAGGAACACCCCTTCGAGGTGACCGAAGATTTAACCTGGGCCGACATTGAGGCCAACCCCTTCACCATTCGCAACGTGCGCATTTGGGACGAACGACCACTGGCGCGCACTTACCAGCAGGTCCAGGAAATTCGCTCCTACTATATTTTTCCCGACATCGACGTCGACCGCTACACGGTCAACGGGGTCTACCGCCAGGTGATGCTGGCGGCGCGCGAAATGGTCACTTCGCGGCTGCCGCCCCAGGCCAGCAATTGGGTCAACAAGCGCCTCAAGTACACCCACGGCTACGGCGTCGCGCTCAGTCCGGTAAACCAGGTGACGCCGGAAGGGCTGCCCACCTTGATGGTCAAAGACATCCCCCCGGTGTCGGCACCGGGCCTGGAAATAGAGCGGCCGGAAATCTACTTTGGCGAGTGGACCGCCGGCTACGTACTGGTCAAAACCAGCACCCAGGAATTCGACTACCCCAAGGGCGACGACAACCAGTTTACCACCTACCAGGGCACGGGGGGCGTATCCATCGACAGCTTTTTTAAGCGCCTGGCCTTTGCCATTCACTTTGCCGACATCAATCTGCTGCTGAGCAATTACATCACCGACGAGAGCCGCATTATGTTTCGGCGCCAGATTCGCGAGCGCGTCGGCGATCTCGCCCCGTTTTTGCAATACGACCTCGACCCCTACCTGGTAGTGTCGGCCGGCAAGCTCTACTGGATCGTCGACTCCTACACCACCACCGACATGTACCCCTACTCCACCCGCGAGGGCCGCGATCAAATCAACTACATTCGCAATTCGGTAAAAGCGGTAATCGACATCTACAACGGCTCGGTGACGTTCTACCGCATGGACGCGCAGGACCCGCTGATGTCCGCCTACGCCGAAATCTTTCCCGACCTCTTTCGCGACCTGGAAGAAATGCCGCAGGACTTGCGCGCCCACCTGCGCTATCCCAAAGACCTGTTTAAACTGCAGGCGACCCTCTACCGCAGCTACCACATGAAAGACGTGCAGCTGTTTTACAACCAGGAAGACCTGTGGGAAATTCCCAACGAAATCTACAGAAGCCGCGCCCAGGTGATGGCGCCCTACTACATCATCATCAAACTGCCGGGCGAGGAACGCGAAGAATTTCTGTTGATGATGCCGCTCACCCCCGCCAAAAAAGACAATATGATCAGCTGGCTGGCCGCCCGCTGCGACGGCGAACACTACGGCGACCTGCTGGTCTACCGCCTGCCCAAAGACCGGCTGATCTACGGCCCCATGCAATTGGAGGCGCGCATAGACCAGCAAACGGAAATTTCCAGCAAGCTCACCCTGTGGGGACAACGCGGCTCGGAAGTGATCCGCGGCAACCTCATGGTCATTCCCATCGAGCGCTCGTTCCTCTACGTCGAGCCAATTTATTTACAGGCGCGTCAGGAAAGGGGAGAACCGGATTTTCAAGGCGGACCCGGTGGGCAGGGAGGCGGGGCACCCGACCAGTGGCAGCGACCGCCCCGCCGCGACGTGCGCGGCGCCGCCATTCCCGAGCTCAAGCAGGTCATCGTGGGGTTTGGCGGGCAGGTGATCATGCGCGACACCTTTGAAGAGGCGCTGGTCGACCTCTTTGGCAAGAGGGCCGGAGAAGTGGCGGCGCTGAGCGAACCAGTGTCGCCTGCCGCCGCACCCGAAGAAA
>CAXGRO010000359.1:0-6109 GCA_964012055.1 uncultured bacterium | reverse complement strand
AGGGTCGGGGGAAAGGGGGCCGGGACTCACAGCCCGCCAGGGCTGGTGGGGGGTTGGGAAGGGCAGGCCCCCGAGGGCCTCACAAAGCACCATAGGCAAGGCCCCCGCCCCAAGAAGACACCAAGCCAACGCCAATTATAAACTGACCTAATAATGGAAATTCGACAGTTCGCCGAACAAATTCTCCTGGGGACTACCTGGGATGAGAAGCTGATCGAACTCGATCGCTTTGAAGACAGCAGCCCCGGTGTACCATTTGAAACGCCTCCAGCTCCGGGACGGCCGAACGGGCTTGAACTGAATGCCTGGCACGGGCGCGATAAATTGCGTTTTGCCGATGTGCGGCAGTTACACAGTGAGAAAGAGCGGGGTTTGGTCTTGCATTTTTTTGCCAATCACGAGTTGCTGGCGCTCGAGCTCATGGCGCTGGCGCTGCTCAAGTTTCCCCAGGCGCCCGAGAAGTTCAGGCGCGGGCTGGTGCAGACGTTGGTGGACGAGCAGGAGCACGTGCGCCTTTATCGGCGGCGCATGGCGCAGGTGGGGGTGGAATTTGGCGAGATACCGGTGAGCGATTTTTTTTGGAAGACCATAGCTCCGATGGAGGGGCCCATCGATTTTGTCACGCGACTCAGCATGACGCTCGAACAGGCCAATTTGGATTATGCGGTGCACTACGCCGACACCTACCGACGCCTGGGCGACGGCGATACCGCCGATATTCTAGAGCGCGTTTACAAAGATGAGATCGGCCACGTCAAGCACGGGTTGCTTTGGTTTAACCGCTGGCGCGACCAGGGGGTGTCGGAGTGGGAGGCGTATAAAGAGGCGCTGGGCATGCCGCTGACGCCCAGCCGCGCCAAGGGCATTGGCTTTAACCGCAAAGCGCGGCGCCAGGTCGGTTTTTCCGAGGAATTTATCGACGAGCTGGAAATCTACTCGCACTCCAAAGGGCGCTGCCCGGCAGTACACTGGTTTAACCCGGTGTGCGAAGGGCAGGTGGCAAAGGGCGTTGCCGGGCGCTTTACCCCGGCCCGCTTGCCGCGGCAGCTGGCGGCTGATTTTAGCGCCCTGCCCATGCTGACGTGCGCCCAGGACGACGTGGTCTTGGTGTTAGAGCGGCCCACTGCTGACTTCTTGCGCAAATTGCAAGCAAATGGTTTTTCCATTCCCGAATTTGTCGAGTACGGTCGGGAACAGACCGACCTGGCCGAGTTGGAAATCGCCCGGCGCAAGCTCAGCGATGTGCGGCCCTGGGGGTGGAGCCCGGATGCGGTGCGTTTCCTAGGACCGTTGTTCCCCGCCCTGTCGCCGGGTGGGCGTGCGCCCGGCGATGTGTGGCCCGGCGGTGTGCGGCAGTGGTATTCCAAGGCGTGGGGTGCGGAGCGCTTGCGCGCCTTTCTCGAAGAGCGCGACGGCGACGGCGATTGGCTCTGCGGTCAAGAGGTGGTCGGCCGCGCCTGCGCCAGTATAGAAGAGGTGGATAATCGAGTGGACGAGTGGCGCGCTGCGGGGTGGGAGCAGCTGGTGGTCAAGGCGGCGTTTGGCGCATCGGGGCAAAACCAGATTAGGTTTTTTGGCGGGGAACAGCGCCCGGGGCAGCGCAATTGGCTGTGTAATATTTTAGCGGAACAGGGGTGCGTGGTGGTGGAACCCTGGTTGGACAAGGTGGCGGACTTGTCGCTGCAAGTGCAGGTGGATGACGCCGGTGTTAGAGTGATGGGGTGGACGCGCTTTTTTACCGACGCCCGGGGGCAGTACCGCGGCTCCTTTGTCAGCTGCATGGTCGACGGGCTCGACGCGGCAGCACGGCGCTGTCTCTACGGCAACGGCCGCGAGCGCAAGCGCCTGCACAAGCTCTTTGACGCACTTGCCCAGCACGTGGGCGGTCCCATGCGGGCGGGCGGTTATGTAGGGCCGGTGGGAATCGATTTGTTTATATACCGGCAGGGTGAGGAACTGCGCTTAAAGCCTATCGTCGAAATCAACCCGCGCTGCACTATGGGGCAGGTGGCCTTGCATTTGGCCCGGCGCGTCAATTCGGCGCGCACGGCACTGTGGTTGGTGTTCAGCGGTGCCGATATTGCCGCCGCTGGTTTTGCCGACATAGCGGCTTTTGCGCGGCATATGGAGGAACGCTATCCACCTGTGTTGGCGGCGGACGGTTTGCAGTTGGGTGGCGGCGTGCTCGCCACGACCGATCCGGAGCAGGCCCGGGCTTTTGCCAGTTTTCTGGTGGTGGCCGAGGATTTGGAGGGGTGTAAGGATTATTTTTGCCCCTTGCCCGAGCCGCTCAATGCCTGGACGGCTTTTTATTAAGTTTTGTTTTTATCAACAATACTGTGGACACTTTTTCAATTTTGAGCGGATTTTTGTAAGGTTGAAATTCGTAAGTGATTATTTATCAACAGGTTACATATTCCAATATCTATTTGTCTAAGCCGTTATTTATCAATGACTTACAAAAAGTGCCCACAGTATTGGTTCTATTAAACCTAATATTCTCTGACTTTTATCCCGACAGCTGCGAGAGGTTTTACATGCGCAAAATGACATCGCTTCTGGCCCTATTGACGCTGTTTGTGCTCGCTGCCTGCGGCGACGATTCCGGTTCGCCGGTGAACTCGGCCGGGCCCGAGACCGGCGCCGGTCCCAACGCCGACAACGAGGCGGTAAACGACGGGCGCGGCAATCAAGACGGGGTGGGGCAAGACGAGCCCGCCGGTGATCCCGGTGCCACGGATTCGGTGACGCCGCCGGCGGATATGCCCGCCGTTGAGGAGCCGGTCGACGTGTCAGATTCGGGCGCGGGGGTAGATCCGATCGATGTTGAAGAGCCGGGCGATGGGGTGGACCCGCCGGCTGTGGGGGAACCCGGTGAGGATGTGGACCCGGTTGATGTGGACGTGCCAGGCGCCGACCCGATAGGCGATGGCGGGGTGGATGTGCCCGCCGGGGAAGAGACGCCGGGGTCGGAGGACGACGGTCGGGACGACGTGCCGGTGGATGCGGTCGACCCCTCGCAAGTGGATCTGCGGCCGGCCGATTTGCCCACGCCCACCGGGGATGATCCGTCGTTATTTGGCACCTTCCTCGACGTGTCCAGTTTCCCCACCCAGTACATTTTTGTCGGCGCCGCCAAAGACGCCATTCCCGCTTTGACCAATCCGATTTTTGTGCGGCCGTCGCAGGTGACCTATTTGCGGGGCGACGATCTGGTGCTGGGGGTGGTGGTGGACAGCATCGCCCGCGCCTACCCCGAAAACATTGGCTGGTGGCACGAGATCGTCAACGACCAGATTGGCGATCGCTTCATTTCCGTCACTTTCTGCCCTCTCACCGGCACCGGCCTGGGTTTAGCGCCGAAGACGGATTTGGCCACAATTTGAGCTGGGCGTGTCGGGCCTGCTCTTCAACAGCAATCTGATCATGTACGATCGCCGCGACGACAGCCTGTACCGCAATTGCTCTTTACCAGCATCTTTGGCCCCAGCCAGGGCAATGAGCTGGAACTGCTGCCGGTGATAGAGACCACCTGGAACACCTGGAAGCGCCTCTATCCCAACACCGAAGTGATTGCCGGCACCACGGGCTGGAGCAGGCCCTACACCGAATACCCCTACGGCGGCTACCGCACCGACGACAGCGACACCTTTGCCGAACTCACCCGTCGCTGCGCTCCAACACCAACCCCCAAGCCCTCAACTACGGCGCCAAAGACAAGGTGCTAGGCGTGCGCCTCAACGGCGACGTGCGGGCCTATCTCTTCGACTCGATGGGCAGCCGCCTAGTGATCAACGACGAGGTGGGCGAGGTAGACATTGTGGTGGCCTTTGACCGCGACAGCCACCTGGCCATTCCCTAATGCGCGCCAGGTGGGCGAGTTGTTTCTCAAATTCGACATAGTCGAAGACCAGGGTTTTCCCTTTAATATGGTCGACGCGCAGACCGGTTCCATCTGGTATATCAAGGGAGAGGCCATCGAGGGACCGCTCAAGGGCGCCAAACTGGCCCAGGTGCCGGCGCACACGGGCTTTTGGTTTGCCCTGGGTGACCTTCTGGCAGAACACCAGCGTGTGGCCGCAGTGAGGTGAAAGCTTTTCCCTACATTGCTGTGTTGTTGGGGGTGCTCGCCTGTAGTTCGGGGGGCGAGAAGCGGCTCAATGTGGTTTTCGCTTCCAGCGAGCCGGTCGAGAGCGCCGCGTTTACTCCCATGCAGTTCAGGGACCGAGAGACGGGGTCGCGGTGGAATTTGTGCGGCGAGGCCGTAGAGGGCGAGCTGGCCGACCAAACCCTGCGGCAGCTTCCGGCCTACAGCGCCTATTGGTTCGCCTGGTCTTCGTTTTGGCGTAATACGGCGGTGTGGAACCTGAAGAACGGCGACGGCTCCTTGCGCGATGACGCCTTTGTCGAATTGCCCACTTCTGAATTCGTTTCCGACTTGCCCCAGGACGCCATTCCGCCGCCGGCCGGCTTTGGCCGGGCCGAGTTCATCAATCCAAGCGAGGCCTTTTTTAGAGGATTTGGACATTGTGCTGGGCGTGGCGATCAACGGCGATGTGCGCGCCTACCCGGTGAAGGTTCTCAACTTCCACGAGATCGTCAACCACGTGGTGGGCGGCGAGAAGATCAGTGTGACCTATTGTCCGCTGACGGCTTCGGGCATCAATTTTAGCGCCGCCGCCATCGAGTTTGGCAATACGGGCGGGTTGTTCAACAACAATACGGTCATGTACGACCGGGAGACGAGCAGTTTCTGGTCGCAGATGCGCGTCAGCAGCATCATGGGATCGCGGGTGGGGGAGCGGTTGGAGATGCGGCTCGTTTTTCAGGGGACCTGGGAGGCGTGGCGCGCGTTGTATCCGGATACGCAGGTGCTGTCTAAGATTACGGGGTATCGCGGCAGGAATTACGACCAGGATATTTACGAGGCGTACGAGTACACCACGTCTGAGGAGATTTGGTTTCCCAATAGTGTGCCGATTGACGGGCGGTTTCATTCCAAGGATATGGTGTTGGGGTTGGTGGGGGAGAGGGCGACTAAGGGGTATGTTTTGGGGCGGTTGGAGGGGAGGACGGTGATTAATGATGTGTTCGAAGGGGATGAGATTGTGGTTTTGTTTCAGCGGAGTGCGCGGGTGGGGATGGTGTTTAGTCGGGAGGTGGAGGGGAGGGTGTTGACGTTTGAGTTGGTGCGGTGAGGTGGCATTTGCCTGTAGCGCAGTTTGGGGGTGCCCTCTCGCTCATTCTCGCCCGGCCTCCTGCCGGGCTCCGATTTCAAAGGGCCTGTCCGCTGTCCTGCGGACAGGCCCTTTGAAATCCGCTCTGAGGGCACCCCCAAACTGCTTGATGTACGTTTGTGTTAAATGTGTGTCGTTTCGACAACATTAACTAGGAGAGGGGAAGTCCCTGGGAGGTCTAGGGTACTTTCCAAATTATTTAAGCGGTCCCTGGGAGATCTAGGGCGGCCAGGAGTTCTTTGGGGAGGTGGGGGCGGCCGTTTACTATGCCTGTACCGATGATGCGGGCTCGGAGGATTTCGTCATTATCGGGGAGTAAGAAGATGGATTGGGTGAAGGCGAAGCGGAGGCGGCTTTGGCGTTCTAGATTGAGTTTGACGGTGAAGTGGTCGCCGCTGCGCAGGGGGGACAGGTAGTCGATTTCGCAGCGGCGCACTACCAGGTCGCAGCCTTGTTGGTGGAGTTGGGCGAAGTCGAGGCCTAAGGTTTTTAGGAATTCGTGGCGCGTGTGTTCTAAGTAGTTTTGGTAGACGGCGTTGTTGACGATGCCCTGTAGGTCGCATTCGTAGTCGCGCACGGTGAAGTTGAGTGCAAAGCGATATTCTTCGCTCAAATTTTAACTCCTCTGCTGTGTGTTCTCGAAATAAATGGTGAAAAAGGGTGTTTACTTATAACGCGCTCTGATATTTTGCCAACCTGTGTTATACGCAAATGCCCTTAACTGATATAAGCTAAGATGAAACCCAGGATATAACATATTCCCACCAAAATAATACCTGAGATAAAAGACGTCATATATATCCTCCGGAACTCTAATCGCGGTATAAGTGCGCCGCAAAATACCAGTAAAGCGGCGGGGGCGATAAGCGCCA
>CAXGRO010000358.1:0-6127 GCA_964012055.1 uncultured bacterium | reverse complement strand
CGTGTCAAAGTAGCGCACCCCCAACTCGACGGCGCGTTGCACCGCGCGGATGCCCTCCTCCCTTCGCCGAGCGGGGTCGTCGCTGTCGTTGAGCAAGCCTAGATGGCCGCCGACGCCGATGGCCGTGGTCTCGATCCCGCTGCGTCCGAGGGACTGTACTGGTAGCATTTTTATTCCTTATTTATAAAGGACGCCTACCGGAAAAAGGGCGTGTCGGTTCCCGACCGGTCTCGGCGCAATAGGCCAAATAGTCGTCTACGGTTTCGCGAAAGGCGGCTCCAAATTCCTCCGCAGAACGGCCCTCAAAGTAAACATCGTCGTGGGTGTCTACCAAGTGGCCGTGGAAGAGGCAATCGCGGTCGTCGTAGCTAACCCTTGAGGTATATCCTTTGTAATCCATAATCTCGCAGGTAATCAAATAGCATAGCCGCCCTGCTACATCCTACAGCTAATCCAGAACGCGATCCCCACCCGACGAAACCTCATCCAACCGCTCGCGGTCCTGGGCGGTTATGGACCAGCCCACGGCCCCGATGTTCTCGTCCATGTGCTCGGTGGTATCGGCGCCGGTGATCGCCACGCTCACTTCCGGGTGCGAGAGCACCCAATTCATCGCGGTCTGGGCGACGGTCTTGCCGTGGGCGGCGGCGATTTCTTTTAGCAGTTCCAATACGGCGCCCGCCGTAGCGTTCATTTCCTTTTCCAGATTACCGAGACGCCCGGTGGCGTACAGCGACCTGGGCGGGGCATCCTGGCCGGGGGCGTAGATACCCGAGAGCAATCCCACGCCCAGCGGGCTGTAGGTCATCACCCCAAACCCCTGGTCGCGCTGCGCCGGCCACATCTCGCGCTCCAGCGCCCGGTTGAGCAGGTTGTAGGGGTTTTGAATGCAGATGAGCGCGTCCAGACCAGCGCTGGATTGGGTCCACAGCGTTTTGAGCACCTGCCATGCCTGAAAATTAGAAACGCCGACGTAGCGCGTCTTGCCCGCCCGCACCACATCGTCCAACGCCCGCAGAGTCTCTTCCAGCGGCGTCGTCTCGTCGTAGCTGTGGAGTATGTACACATCGATGTGGTCGGTCTCCAACCGCGCCAGAGTGCGGTCGATCTCGCGCATAATGTGATAGCGCGACAAACCCGCGTCGTTGGGCCCGTCGCCAACGCGGCTGCACACTTTGGACGAAATGAACAAATCGTCGCGGTGCCGTTTGAGCACCCGCGACAAAATTTGCTCTGCAGTCCCCGCGTACTCGCGGGCATCGTTGAGGCCGTACACATTGGCGCAATCAATAAAGTTGATGCCGCGCTCGACGGCGTGTTCCATGAGGCGTTCCGCCGCATCCGGGTCTGAGACGCCGCGCAGGCCTAAACCGAACGCCAGGCGCGATACTTTGACGCCCGCCCGGCCGAAGTTGATGTATTCCATGGTAGGCTCCTCTTCTCGTTTTCTCGCTGCTGTACAGGTTCAATACTGTGGACACTTTTTCGATTTTGAGCGGATTTTTGTAAGGTTGAAATTCGTAAGTGATTATTTATCAAATAAGTTGCAAATTTCAATATACATTTATTTAAGTCGTTATTTATCAATGATTTACAAAAATCGTCCACAGTATTGCAGGTTATATCTCTTGTAATGAATTGGATTGATTTTTGCCGTGGCTCGACTAAGGCAGCCACCAGGAGTTGATCGTCGACTAACTCCCGGTGAAAAGGATCTTATCTGCCGACCTCAGCCGCCAATGCCATAGTCGCGGGCCAATTCCTCCCACACCGCCTCGTCGATGGTTGTGGCCAGCGCCTCCATGTTCTGCGCCACCCGGGCTGGGCGCGAGAAACCGATCAGAATCGAAGCAAAGCGCTTTTCGCGTAGGCAGAAGTGCAGGTTCAGCGTCGCCAGTTCCAAACCGCGCTCGGCGCACCAGTCGGTCAGCTTCTGAGATTGCTCAGCGGTGTCGGCGCGGGCCAGGGCGGCGTTGATCGAGGCGTTAAACACCCCCACATTGTGCGCCGCCGCCGTCTCCAGCATACCCGCCTCTGCTGTGGTGTCTACCAGGCTGTAGTCGTGGTAGGTGAGCGACACGTCAAAGTCGCCGGTCTCAATGCAGGTGCGGTGGAATTCGTGGGAGCGACACCCCAGCCCAATGGCGCGAATCGTCCCCTCCTCCTTGCCCTTGCGCAAAGCGGCCAGCGCGCCGTTGTCGGCCAGAACCGGATCGAGACTCGATGGATCGTGTACCAGAAAGACATCCAGGTAATCCGTCCGCAGCCGCTTCAGGCTCTCCTCCAGCCCAAACATGGCACCGTCGTAGCTAAAAGCATCGGGATTATGGTCGTACACCGACAGCTTGGTGGAGAGGATCAAATCCTCGCGCCGGTGCCCCTGCGCAAACCACTGCTCCAGCGCCTCTCCCACAATGCCCTCGCTGCGGCCACCGATGTAATTGTCGGACGTGTCTACCAGATTGATGCCCGTTTCCAGACCGTCCAGCACGGTCTGCACCCCCACCTCGTGCGTGTACTCGCCCTTCTGGTGGCCCAGCCAGGCGCTGCCTATGCCGAGCACGGTGACCTCAAAACCCGTGCGTCCGAGAACGCGTTTTTCCCAATTGTGTTGCGTCATCCCACTAACTCCTTTTAGCGCAGTTGGTCCTGCACGATGGTTGCCTCGCGCGCCAACAACGCCTCGTGCTCGCGGGCGAATGCATCGCTGCCGTTGTCTTCCAACACCTCCAGGTCAATGCCCTCCTGAAAACCGGGCAGGTTGCCCTTGTAGAAAGCAAACTGGTACACCGCCTCGTCTGTAAAGCGCCACTCCCTGCGGCCGTAGCCGACCAGGCCGTTATCGGTCTCCAGGCGATTGACGTGAATCTGCTCCGAGTGCGTTTTGGCGCGGTGCATGGCGTGCACCACGTGGTCGGCGTAGAACGGGATATCGAGGGCCAGACATTCGGCGCGGACAATTTTCATCGGCCAATAAGCTTCATCATGGAATAGGGGTAGATGTAAATGCAGGAAGTATATAAGGTCTTTTAAGAGACCGGGTCAAGCGCTGTGGGGAAGTTGTGTTTTGTCAGGATTCGTTTAAATTCGGCGCACTGCCAGTGCCCCACAAGTGGCCGCCGGTGAACCGGGAATGATGCAGTAGTGGTTAACCGCGTTCTGTCTACAACGCCTTATAAAATGTGCCAATCATATAGAAAACCCCACCAGACGAGTCGTCCAGCGGGGAAGAGTAGAAGGCGGCCCAAGTGTTTACGAAGATCTCAGTAGATCACCGACAGCTTGTGCTCGACGATACGCGGATTGTCCCCAGACTGAATCGCCATAATGCCTTCAATGGCTTTCTGGTATTTCCTTTTTTGCTCGTGTACCAAAGATTCCATCCACGTTTCCAACAGATCCAAAATGAGATCGGGTTCCGTGCCATCCACGGCTAAGCGTATCCTCTGCTTTAGAAAGGGATCGTCCATTTTGTCGGTAAACTGTTCCAGGGCCAGAATGCCCCGGCGTCGGGCCATTTCAGCCATGTCGGTGAAGAGTGCATTGACCTCGCCAAAGCTCATCTGAGCCAGCACTGGCTGGCTGCTTTGGCGCAACCGTTTTATTAACTCGCGCTTGAGCTTGGTTTATCTATATTGCCATTGTCGTTCATTTTGGAGCAGAAATCTGACCAATCACCTATATCGTCGGTGCTTAAAGGCAAGTAGCGAGAAAGTCTATACCACTTATCAGAATCATCGTATGTCAATCTTTCAAGCTTAGGTGTAGTCTCAGGATCTCCATCACTACACCAAAGAAGCCATTTAGCACCAGGACTCGGTGGTTGGATCGCCTCTTTACTGTATTTTTCTATCCCTACGTTCAATTTCATAGCCATAGCGCTCTCCTTTGTTTGCTATGGATATTTCTACTCCAACCGAGTTGGATCAACGCCCGGTCGGCGAAATAGATTTCTTCGGTCTTAGTCACGATGCCATCCCTTCTAGCTGTCAGTCACGTAGACTATCTGATCAACTGATTTCTATCTCGTCATCCAACCCGAGTTCTCTCAGGGCGACCTTTGTTTCCTCAACGTTCTGTTTTGATATTCCTTCCTCAGGGGCGATTTCAACATTGACTGTCAACTTCAACCCCTTACCAGTAGCGAACTTCGCCAAGACATTGTTGTAGAACAGCATCCATTTCTGAGTGCCAATTTCTCCAGACCACTGGAGTTTGCTGACGGTATCAGATTTGGCATCTTTCTCCTCGTCCTCTTCCTTCTCGTCTTCTTCCGTAGTACCGGTGTATCTTTCTTTTCCCTCCCGGACTTCAGTAGTTTCAGTTTCTTTCTTTTCCTCTTCTTCGGGTGATTCTTTACGCTTTAGATACTCCTCTGCTACTTCCTTTGAGACGATATACATATCTTCAGAGATCTCGATATCACTGAGCCCCAAGCCATCGCTAAAGAAAAAAGGCTCGTAGGCATCGCCGACCTTCCCGACATAGGCAAGCATATTGTTGGCAACACCGCGAGCAATGGTATTCTTGATTGCTTCAGCATTAAGCAGACGAGGATGGTACTCCTGTGCGTATATGGGGGCGAACTCGGTATGATGTGGAGATCCAGTTGGAGCATAATGAAGATCGGTACGAGGCGACGTTGGACGGCAAGACTACTGTGGAGGAACATCATTCATCTGTTCGATCTTACAACCAGAAGCAGGCGGTTGATCTGTATGCCGCCGCAGGATTTGAGGATATCAGGATGTGGAAGGAATTTACTACAGATCCAGCCACTGAGGATGACAAGCTGTTCACGGTGATCGGCGTGCGAGGATAGACTACCATCTGTCAAATAGGTGGTGTGTGTGACGAAAGACACAACGCCAGGGCGTTGGGCGGAGTTTAACATGGGCACGGTTTGGTTGGAAGCCAGTAAAAAATATGGGAACTAAGCCGATCCTTCATTCGCCCAATTCCCGCCCCCGCAACATACCGAAAAACCGTCGGCGCCTATCCGCCGTAATTGAGCGACTGGTGATCCATCGGGGCGCCTCCTCCATATCATCGCGATCGAACTCCATTCCCCACAGCGGCTCGATCTCGGTCGGCAGCATCGCATACCGCGCGTCCCCGATCCGCATTCCTTCTTGCGGATAGCGCACGACAAACCCGCTGGCAGATTCGCCAAAGCGCACCGCATCCCTGTATGCCCGCGATCCCGGTGTCGCCCCACCCAGATCCCGCCCCGGCTCAAAGAGCAGCCGCTGCTCTCCCGGATAAATCCTCACACCCAATCCCACCCGCACACCATCCACCCGAACACTGTCTTCAAAGATGTAAACCGATCGCCACAATATCAGATTCCCGACGGTCGGCTTCACCAGCAGCTGCTGCGGTTCGTGCCCCCTCTCGCCGGCCATTTTCCGCGCCGCCACCTCAGCCCGTTCGTGCTGCACCGCTCCCAGCAACAGATACGCCAGCGCCAGCACCAGCCCTACGCGCAGCGGCCGGCGTTGCCGCAAACCAATCGCCAACGGTACCACCAGCAACAGCGTAAAAACCGGATCGACAATTGCGATCACACTCCAGGCCACCGGTTGCTGCACAAACGGCCAGAACAGATGCGTGCCGTAGCTAGTGCAGGCGTCGAGCAGCCCCCCCGACGCGTACCCGCAGATGGAATAGAAGTAGAGCTTTTTTAAGGAGACCGAACGGCGCAGCAGAAGCCAGAACAGCAGCGCCGCCACCCCCGCCCCAACGGGAATAAAGACCAGCGCGTGGCTGAAGTGTCGGTGAAACTCCAGCTGCACGAGCGGATCCTCGGCGCTGTATATCAACGCGTCGGCGTCCGGCAGCAGCCCCGCTGCCAGACCGACTAGCGCGGCCAGCCGGCCGTTGCGCCTATCGGCAATAGCCTGAGCGCAGGTCGCCCCGGCTATTCCCTGTGTGACGATATCCATAAATCACCCGAGCAGATCACAAACACCCCGCTATGTCCTCTTTAGACCAACAGATTTTGATTTGCTCCATTAAAGCAATACTGTGGACACTTTTTGTAAGTCATTGATAAATAACGGCTTAGGCAAACAGATATTGAAATTTGTAACTTGTTGATAAATAATCACTTACGAATTTCAACCTT